>JANTHQ010000102.1 GCA_024762375.1 Anaerolineaceae bacterium | reverse complement strand
CCGTATTTCGTATAAAAATACGGCGCACGGAATATGCAACATAGGTTCTGTGGGGAGGGACACCACCGTGCCCCTCCCCAACCCAAGAAGGAGGAAGAAGCTATCAGATGAGCAGGTTTTGCGACAGGTACAGCAAGCCCGGTGCCAGCTTCGATGTGACCAGCGGGCCGTCGGCGCGGATGAATTTCGGCACATTGGCGGCGGGGGTTTTGCCCGTTACCACATTGTAGCCGACCCATGTCGCGCCGCCGTGAATGCGTCCGGTGGGGTTCACTGCGGTGGCGGTCAGTGTGCCATCGATGACGGCTTGCAGGGCAGGGGGCATCCCGTCCACGCCGCCGATGTAAATTTGGTTTTCTTTGCCGGCGGCTTTCACGGCGCCATACGCGGCGAGTGCCATATCATCGTTGTGGCAGAACCCGGCGACGATATCGGGGTATTTTACCAGCAGGTCTTCCCAAATTTTTCGGGTTTTGTCCACGTCCCAGTCGGCGGGCGTTTCGTCCACCACTTCCACGTCGGGATACTGGTCAACGATGTTGTGGAAGCCTTTGGCGCGGCCCTGTGCGCCGGTGTGCGTCAGTGCGCCCTGTGTGTGAACCACTTTTCCTTTAAAACCGATGGCTTCCATCAGTTTGGTGGTCACTTGTTCGCCCATCCACACGTTGTCCGGTTCGATGAATGTTACGATGTCGAGGGTGCTCAGGTCATCGGTGAGTTTGGTGTCGATGTCAATGACGGGAATTTTGCGCGAAATCAGTTGTTTCACCGGGTCAACATACGCTTCGATGGCCAGCGGGTGAATGGCGACGAAATCCCAATCTTGGCTGGCGATATCTTCGATATCTTTCCGCTGTTGGTCAACGCTGAAAGCGGGGTCGTACACTTTCCATTCGATGCCGACCAAATCGCCGATGAATTTCATGGTGTCGGCGCCTTGAGCCACCCAGCTTGCCGCCAAACCGACTGAAGAATATGCCGCGCGGAATTTTTTCGCGGCGGGGGCGACGACTTCATCCGCTTTCGGTTCGCTGCCGGTTTTACCGGAATCGGCGGCGGGGGCGCATGCTGCCAGCCCGAACGCCATCGTGCCCAGCCCCAGCAGTCCACCGGCGCGGATAATTTCGCGGCGGGTCAATTTTCCATTGTGCAAATCATCGTGTAACTTTTTGATATCACTCATTTCTTTTCTCCTTTGTTTTATGAATGAATCTTTTCCCATAACTCTTCAGTATGTCATTGCGAGGGCGTAGCCCGAAGCAATCGTCGTACCCAAACAGAGGGGATTGCTTCGCCTTCGGCTCGCAATGACGCATTCACAGGGACTTTTCCCATAGTTTTTGACGGTTTTTTGCCATACACCTCCTTCTTTCCTCAATGCGAGGGTTTTACACCTCGATGTCTTTCGTTTCTTCCAAAACAATGTTGATCAGGTCATCAATGCTCGTAACCGATTTTCGTTCCAAAACCCAGCGCGAACCGATGCGGATAGCCGCTCGCTCGGCGATGGCGCGTCTTTCCGGGTCTTCGATGCTGGAAATATCCCACACGCTGACGATGCCCATCATGCGCCGCAGGAATTTTACGCCACCGTGTCCGGCGGTATCCTGTAAAACTCGGCGGATGTACCGCTTGCGAAACTCGGCGAAGGCTTCTTGCCCGCCGGGGAAATCCCAGTATTTTTCGGGAACCAACTCGCCGCGATTGTTTTCTGCCCACAGGGCGTCGAATTTTTGGGCGAACCCCTTCCAAATATCGCGGACGGTTTCCAAAACGTATGCCTGATAACTTTCGCGTTCGGTTTTGTCGGGGGTGTGTCCATAGTGAGACAGGTAATTCAGCACCAAATTTTGCAGCACCGCGCCGATGTCGTAGCCCATCGGGCCAAAAAAGGCGAATTCCGGGTCGATGACGCGGGTATCTTCGGGGTTGAGCATAATGCTGCCGGTGTGCAAATCGGCGTGGATGAGCGCTTCGGTGTGGTTCATGTAGGCGTCTTTCATTTCGGCGATAGCCATTTTCAACTCGGCGTTCTGCCGCACGGCCTGCACTTCGGCGTCCACCAGCGGATTCCAGTTGTTTTCTTCCGAATCCATATACGGGTTGGTGTATACAAAATCTTCCTGCAATTTCCGCAGTTTTTCGTTGGTGAATTTCGCCATCAGCCGTTTTTTCTCTTCGGCGACCATATAGAGGTCGGATGTGAAAAAGAGCGAACGCGCCAAAAATGTGGAAATATGGTCGGCGAATTTCGGGAATCGCTTGCGGGCGACCATCGGTTTGCGCATAATTTCGTGTTCACCCAGATATTCCATCGTCAAGGTGGACATTTCGTTATCGAAATCATACACTTCCGGAACCAGCCCGGGCGCGGCTTTATTTTGCTCTTGCAGCGCCTGCGTTTCGTACCGAACCCGCTCGCGGGTTAGCGGCCACGATTCGCCCACGGCGCGCAGATATGGCAGCGCTTGCTTGACGACGGCTGAATTTTCACCCTGTTTGACGATGAAAACTAAATTCAAATTGCCGTCACCCACTTCAGAAACGGAAAAATCGCCGTCAAAATCGAAACGGTTTTTCAGTGCCGGACGACTTTTGATGTAATCAACCACGGTATTTTCGGTGAGAATTTCGTAGGTCATGATGCGCTCCTATTTTCTTTTTTCCGGATACAATCCCAACACACCCTCTTCCGATGCGTCGCAGATGCCGCGTTCGGTGATGAGGCCGGTTACCAACCGTGCGGGGGTGACATCGAAAGCATAGTTGGTGGCAGGGCTGTCGGCGGGGGTGAGCAGCACGCTGACCACTTCGCCGTTGTACAGCCCGTTGATGTATTTCACTTCGTCTGCGCCGCGTTCTTCGATGGGAATTTCTTTCACGCCGTCGCGTTTGGTCCAATCAAATGTGGATGATGGCAGCGCTACATAAAAAGGTACGCCATTATCGTGTGCCGCCAGCGCTTTCAGATATGTACCGATTTTATTGGCGACATCGCCGGTGTACAGCGTGCGGTCGGTGCCGACGATGACCATATCCACCATACCGTGCTGCATCAAATGCCCGCCGACATTATCGGCGATGACGGTGTGCGGCACGCCGTGCTCGTTCAGTTCCCACGCGGTGATGCGCGCGCCCTGATTGCGCGGGCGGGTTTCGTCCACCCAGACATGCACCGGGATACCCCGGTCGTGCGCGGCATAAATCGGTGCGGTGGCGGTGCCGTAATCCACAAAAGCCATCCACCCGGCGTTGCAGTGAGTGAGAATGTTGACCGGCTCGCCGTTCTTCCGCTTGCTGATTTCTTCGATGATGCTGACACCGTGCTCGCCGATGCGGCGGCAGAAATCGGCATCTTCATCGGCGATGGTTTGGGCAATATTTTTGGCGGCAGCGATTTTGGTGTCGATGTTGTCGCCCACCGCAGCAATGGCATCCAACTGGCGATGCACCGCCCATTCCAAATTGACGGCGGTGGGGCGGGTGGCTTTCAGTTTTTCGCCATCGGCGACCAATTGCGCGGTAAAGGCTTCTGCCGAATCTTTCGGGGCGTGCAGCGCGGCGATATACATGCCATAACCCGCCGTCGCGCCGACCAGCCCCGCACCGCGAATGTGCATATCTTTGATGGCGCGGGCAACGTCGTCCACCGTGTGCAAATCTTCGATGACAAATTTGTGGGGCAGGGGACGCTGGTCGATAATTTGCACTACCGTATCATCATCTTCTTTTAACCAGATGGTGCGATAATGTTTTCCATGAACATTCATAGCGTTTCCTCCAAAATTAGTTTTTCTTGCGTTGGCTCAGTGAATCACTCAGCACGGCGACGAAAATCACTGCGCCTTGAATGAATTGTGTCCAAAACGGCGATACATTCAGCAGGTTCAACCCATTTGCCAGCACGCCGATGGTCAGCGCGCCCAGCAGTGTGCCGAACATGGTACCTTTGCCGCCGAAAAGTGATGCGCCACCGATAACCACTGCAGCGATGGCGTTCAGTTCCAGCCCGGTAGCAGACGTGGGCAGTGCGGCATCGAGTCTACCCATCAGAATAATGCCACTCAATCCGCACAACACGCCGCCGATGACATACACCAGCAGTTCGGTGCGGCCGGTGTGAATACCGGCAAGGCGGGCGGCTTCGCGGTTGCCGCCGACTGCATAAACGCCGTGTCCGAAAACTGTGCGGGACAGCACAAAATGCGCCACAATAAATGCCAAAAGTAATACAATTACCGGAACCGGAATACCGGCAATTTCACCTTCGCCGAGATAATTGTACGAGTCCGGGAAACTGAAAATGGTTTGCCCGTTGGAGACTGCCAGCGTCAGCCCGCGTCCCATTGCCAGTGTCGCAAGGGTGGCGATAAAGGGGGTGACGCCCAATTTGGTGATGCTGAACCCGTTGAACAGCCCCACCAACCCACCAACAGTCAGCGCTACCAAAATGCCAATCAAACCGGGTGAACCGGCACGCATCGCAACGGCGGCAACCATCCCGCTGAGTGCCACTGTTGACCCCACAGACAGGTCGATACCGGCGGTGACGATGACAAACGTCATCCCGATGGCAACAATCCCGATGGTAGATGTTTGCAATAAAACATTGAGCCAATTGTCAATGGTTAAAAATCGTGGCGAGAGAACAGCAAATACGCCCGACAAAACGGTAAATGCGATTAACACGCCCCCTTTTCGCCAGATGTTTCCCAGGGTATTCATTGCAGATGATTTTGGTTGAGATATGGCGGTCATTCGTTATTTCCTCCACTTGTACCGGCAGCGTAACTCATAATCACGTTTTGCGAGAATTCATTGCGCGGGATGTCGGCTATTTTCTGCCCGTTGCGCAGAACCACAATGCGGTCGCTGATGCCGATGAGTTCCGGCAATTCCGATGACAGCAGCAATACTGCGCCCCCTTGTTGCACAAACTCACCGATACGTTCATAAACTTCAACTTTCGCCCCCACATCAATCCCGCGGGTGGGGTCGTTCATTATCATTAAAATGGGGTCAGATTGCCCAACGCGCGCCAGTAGCACTTTTTGTTGATTGCCACCGCTCAACGATTTGACCGGCGCGCCGGTGCCGGCGGCTTTAATTTTATAATCAACGATGGCTTTCTGGGCGATGGCTTCGGTGGATTTATTGTTTACCACCCCGAATTTGGACAATTTCGACAAAATTGAAAGGGCGATATTCCGGCGGATGGAAAATTCCAGAAATAACCCCTGCTCTTTTCGGTCTTCGGGTACATACCCCACTTGCGATTGAATGGCACTGTGGGGCGATTGCGGATGGTATGGCTGCCCTTGCAGGGTCATTGTGCCACCCGTGGCGCGGCGGATACCCGCGATGATTTGTGCTGTTTCGATGATGCCGGAACCGGGCAAACCGCCCAACCCGACAATTTCACCGGCGCGAATATCGAACGACACATTTTGCACCCGGTCGTTCAGGCTCAGCCCGTCGGCGCGAAAAACCACATCGCCGATGGGGACATTCGCTTTGGGATAAAAATCTTCGATGGGGCGGTCAACCATCGCCTCGACAATTTGGGTGGGTGTCCACTCGGTGGTGGGACGGGTATCAACTTCCTTCCCGTCGCGAAGTACCATCACCCGGTCGCAAATTTCAAAAACTTCCTCCAAATGGTGCGAAATATAGATGACGGCAACACCTTCTGCCTTTAAATTGCGCACCACCGAAAATAGATGCTGAACTTCTTTTTCATTCAGGGATGAGGTTGGCTCATCCATCACCAAAACGCGCACGTCTCGGCTGAGGGCTTTGCCGACTTCAACCAACTGCCGTGCATCGATGCGTAAATCTGCCAGCCGTTGGCGGGGCGAAACATCCAATTGGATGCGTTCCAGTAATGTTCGACTGCGTTGCATGACTTCGTTGTGTTTAATGCCGCCCAGCACATTGCGGGGCATATGCCCCAAAAACAGGTTTTCTGCCACACTCAATTCGGGCACTAAACTGAGTTCTTGATAAATTACGGAAATGCCGCGGCTCAAACTGTATTCGGGGTGGTCAATGGTGATGGATTCGCCATCGAAAACAATGCTGCCGGTATCGGAGAAATATGCGCCGCCCAAGATTTTAATCAGGGTGGATTTTCCGGCCCCGTTTTCGCCGACAATTCCTAAAACTTCGCCGGCATCCAGTGTCAGCGATACATCTTGCAACGCTTGCACCGCTCCGAATCTTTTGGAGATGTTGGTCATTGTGAGTAATGGCATAATTATTGTCCGTTACTGCATGTGATGGGCAATGCACGGCACGTGATATTGCTGCGTGCCGTGCATTGCATTACTGCATAATTTTCAAACTATTGAACTTCTTCCGACCACAGCCCGTATGCTTTCACTTCCGGGCTGTCGATGTTATCGTGGGTGATGAGTTGGTGAGGCCACAGAATGTGTGCTTCCGGTGTTTGCCCGGCTTTAATTTGGTAGGCGATTTTCACGGCTTCTTCTGCCATCGTCAGCGGGTTTTGCGAGATTGTTCCGGCGAGTGCGCCATCGCGGATAGCGGCGATGGCTTGAGCGGTGCCGTCAATGCCGATGACGTAAATGTATTTATCGCTGCCGGGGTCGGTGGAGAGGCCGGCTTGTTCGATGGCTTTCACCGCGCCCATGGCGTTGTCATCGTTCGCGCCGAAAACGGCATCAATATCGGGATGGGCTTGCAGGGCATTGCTCATAATGTTGAGCGCTTTTTCCTGATTGAAATCGGCGGCTTGGCTGA
>JANTHQ010000101.1 GCA_024762375.1 Anaerolineaceae bacterium | reverse complement strand
TTGACCGATGACCTGTTTCTGGTAACCAATACCCCGGCAGAATATCGCGCATTCAACTTACCCATGGTCGGCGACATTTTCCCCGGAAATGCCGCTTTGGGTGGCATATACACCGGCATCGTCAAAGCGCGCCACGAATGGGTGCTGTTGCTTGCCTGCGACATGCCACTGGTTCGCGCCGATGTGATTGACCTGCTGGCGTCTCTGCGCGATGATGCGGATGTGGTTGTGCCGCGTGTCACGCCACACCCGGAAACACTGCACGCGTTTTATCGCAAAACGTGCATCCCGGCGATAGAATTGCGGTTGGCAGAAAAATCATTGCGGGTGGTGGGATTCTTTGATGATGTAACCGTCCGTTACGTTTCGGCAGAGCAAATTGCCGCCGTCGCGGGTAACACGGATTTTCTGACCAACCTCAACACGCCGGAAGAATTGCACCGCGTCCAAAAAATACTAAAAAATACCTAAAATCTGATGGCGTGTCGGCTTGATTTTAACGTTTGGATTGTGCTATAATCCCCAGTGATTGCTTGACAAATTTTGGTTTTATGGAGAGAGTATGCGGCGGGAACGAGTTTCAGACGATATTTATGTTTTTACCAGCGGGTTATATGCTCAGGTAACCGCATCGGCAGTGGTGCACCGCGATGGAATCGTGGTAATGGATACACTTCCCTTCCCGGAAGAAACGCGAGCGATGATTGATTTTTTGAATTCTTTGGGGAAAGGGCCCATCAAATATCTCATCAACTCGCATTGGCATGCCGACCATACTTTTGGCAATTATTTGTTTGATGATGATGTACAATTGGTGAGCCACAAAAAATGCCACGATAATCTGTTGGCGTACGGGCAACATGCACTGGATGAGGCAAAAATCAATAACCCGGAATTTGAAGAAGTAGAATTGCGGATTCCCGATATTATTTTTGAAGATGGCACAATGGTATTGCACATCGGCAATAAATCGGTGGAATTGAAACGAATGCCCGGCCATACCGATGACCAAACCGTGGCGTTCGTTCGGGAAGATAAAGTGTTGCTCGCCGCCGATGCGATGATGCCCGTGCCGTATTTTGTCGCCGGCGACCGTCATCAGATGAGAGCATCGCTGCAAGCATTGCTGGAATATCCGCTGGAAAGTATGGTGCAGGGACACGGCGAAGTTTTATTGCGCGGTGAAATTCCCAAAGCCATCGATGCCAGCATCGCCTATTTGGATACCATCGAAGAGAAAGTGCGCCAAGTGGTTGAACGCGGACAACCGCGCAGTGTGCTCGACCAGCTGTTGATTGACGAATGCGGATTGAGCCGCATTCCATTGAACGGGTTGGTTCAGGAACTGCACCGCATCAACCTGCACGCGCTGTACGATGAACTGGTTCAGAAAGAAGAAACATTTGACAACGTGATGGCGCAATGATATAGTGTTTGTACCGTGTTTCGGCACGGAAAAAAGCCCAGTTGCGATGACGAAAACGAGTACGGATGGAAATTCACCCCAGCGAGTTTGGGACGGTGTGAGCCAAACGTGTCATCCATCCCGAAAATCCTTTCCGAGCAGACAACCGAACGGCTGTGCCCAGTAGGCTTGTCCGGCATAACCCACCGTTATCCGGGTTCCCCTGTCGAGCCAATGCTCCGCAGGCGGGCAAAGCGGACAACACTGTCAAGTGGGGTGGTACCGCGGGAGATTCGCTTTTAAAGCTCTCGTCCCTGTGTGGATGAGAGCTTTTTCTATTTTGAATGGGTAGAAATAGAACACGGATAACACAGATGATACGGATTGCCACAGATGAATTTCAAAAATCAGTGGGAATCAGCGACATCCGTGTCATCTGTGTTCCGTTTGAAACCGGAGGAAACATGACCGAACTGCTGGCACACGATGACAGTTATTTGCAGGAATTTGACGCGGTGGTCACCGAAATTGACCCCGACGAAAACGCCATCGTGCTCGACCGCACCGCGTTCTATCCCGGTGGCGGCGGGCAACCGAACGACACCGGCGAAATCACCGTCGGCGGGCGAACTTTGCCCGTCACCAAAGTGAAAAAGAAGGGCGGCACGGTTTGGCATTGGGTCGATGGCGATTTGCCCGCCGTGGGCGAAACTGTGCACGGCAAAATAAACTGGGAGCGGCGCTACAAATTGATGCGCACCCACACCGCGATGCACATTTTGTGCGGGGTGGTGTGGCGCGATTACGGCGCATCGGTGACCGGTGGCAATATGGAACCGCTCAAAGGGCGTATGGATTTCGAGTTTGCGAGCATGCACAAAGAATTGGTCAGCGAAATTGAACGCAAAATCAACGAAGAGGTGGCAAATGCCCGTCCCGTGTCGTGGCGAGTATTGCCCCGCGAGGAAGCCTTTCAAATCCCCGATTTGATTCGCACCAAAATAAACCTACTGCCGCCCGCCATTCAACAGGTTCGGGTGGTGGAAATTGAGGGGCTCGACCTTCAGGCCGATGGCGGCACGCACGTGCGCAATACCAAAGAAGTGGGTCATATAAACGTTGTGGGCTACAAAAGCAAAGGCAAAATCAACAAACGTATTATGGTAGAGATTACCGACAGTTAAGAGAGGTAGTATCATGACAAAACAAGGAGGAACAGAAATGAGCGGAGGAATTTTCAGTTGGCTGGTTGTGATTGTGGCGCTGATTGCGCTGATTATCGTGTTGCTGTTGCGGCGAGAAGAGGAGCCGGAGGCGCTGAAAACGCCGTTTGAACCGGACGAGCGCCCCGATGCCGCGCCGCCCGTCGAACCGGAAGCCGAACCCGAACCGGTTGCCACGCGCGTCGAAAGCGTGCCGGTCGCTGTGACTGAACCTGAAACCCCGCCAACTCCCGACGACTTGAAAAAAATCGAAGGGATTGGCCCCAAAATTTCGAGCGTGCTGAATGCTGCCGGGATTTTCACGTTTGCACAATTGGCCGAAACCACCGCCGACCGCATCCGCGAAATACTGGAAGCAGAAGACCCGCGTCTCAACCGCCTCGCTGACCCCACCACGTGGGCAGAGCAGGCAAAACTCGCCGCTGCGGGCAAATGGGATGAACTCGCCGTGCTGCAGGATGAACTCAAAGGCGGGCGCCGCGTGTGAGTGAAAATGAATAACAAATAGTGAAAAATGGTGTTTGTCATTTGTCATTCGTCTTTTGTGTGTGAGGGTAACCAATGACGAATGGCAAATGGCCAATGACAAATTTCTTTCGGAGTGTAAAAAACTATGCCTTTTAAACCAGTACCATCCAATGTAGATTTTCCCGCGCAAGAACGGGAGACAATCCACTTTTGGGAACAGCACAAAATTTTCGAGAAAACCGTCGCCATGCACAAAGGCGAGCCGAAATGGTCGTTTGTGGATGGCCCCATTACCGCCAACAACCCGATGGGCGTCCATCACGGCTGGGGGCGAACCTATAAAGACCTGTACAATCGCTTTTGGACGATGAAAGGGCGCGAACTGCGCTACCAAAACGGGTTCGATTGCCAAGGCTTGTGGGTGGAAGTGGAAGTTGAAAAAGAACTCGGTTTTAAATCGAAAAAAGACATCGAAGAATATGGGCTGGCGGAATTTGTGAATCGCTGTAAAGAGCGCGTGCTCCGATTCTCCGCCGTGCAGACCGAGCAATCGATTCGGCTGGGATACGCTATGGATTGGAATGACCCCGACGAATTGCGGCGGCTGGCAGAATTGATGGAGAAAGACCCGGCGCAGGTCATCACCCTGCATCGCCCCGGTGGCGATGTGACCGGCACGGTGGAGGAACTCGTCGGACGGCTCGGTTTGCCCGAACTCGGCGGCAGTTATTACACGTTTTCCACCGAAAACAATTATATGATTTGGACGTTCCTGAAAAAAGTGTGGGAAAAAGGCTGGCTGTACAAAGGCGCGGATGTGATGCCATGGTGTCCGCGCTGCGCCACCGGCATCAGCCAGCACGAAATTGTCACCGACGGGTACGCCGAACTGACCCACCGCAGTGTCACCCTGAAATTCCCCCTGCGCGAACGCCCCGGCGAATTTTTGCTGGTGTGGACGACCACCCCATGGACGCTCAGCAGTAATGTCGCCGCCGCAGTGGGCCCCGAACTGGATTATCTGAAAGTGAAACAGGGCGACGAAATTTACTATCTCAGCAAAGGAACCACATCCATGCTGAAAGGTAAATTTGAAGTGCTGGCAGAGTTGAAGGGTGCCGATATGGTCGGTTGGACATACGATGGGCCGTTCGATGACCTGCCCGCCGCCAACCGCCCCGGCGGCTTCACCCATTTGAATGAAATGATAGCCAATGTGACCATCACTGCCAAAGAGGCACACCGCGTGCTGCCGTGGGATGAAGTCGGTGAAGATGAAGGGACAGGTATTGTTCACATTGCCCCGGGCTGTGGCGCAGAGGACTTCCAACTGGGGAAAGAACACGGGCTGCCGCTCATCGCGCCGATTGATGATGAAGGGCACTTTTTGGATGGTTTTGGCTGGCTCAGCGGCATGTATGTCGGCGATGTGGCTACCCCCGTTTTTGAAGAGTTGGAGCGCAAAGGGCGGCTCTATCGGGTGGAAGAATATACCCACCGTTACCCCACCTGCTGGCGCTGCAAAACCGAACTCGTTTTCCGGTTGGTGGACGAATGGTACATCAGCATGGGCGAACTGTACGACAAACCCCGCGAGGAAGTTACGCCGGAGGAAAAAGAAGCCAGCCTGCGTTACCAAATTATGGATGTGACCGAGCAAATCAACTGGATTCCCGCTTTCGGCAAAGAGCGCGAACTCGATTGGCTGCGCAACATGCACGACTGGATGATTTCCAAAAAACGCTATTGGGGGTTGGCACTGCCCATCTGGGTGTGCGATAACCCCGATTGCGGGCATTTTGAAGTTGTAGGCAGCGGCGATGAATTGAAAGAACGCGCGGTGGATGGCTGGGAAAAATTCGACGGACACACCCCGCACCGGCCGTATGTGGATGAGGTGAAAATCGCATGCCCGCACTGTGGCAGCACCATGACCCGCGTTTCTGATGTGGGCAACCCGTGGCTCGATGCCGGGATTGTGCCGTTCAGCACGCTGCAATACCGCACCAACCCCGATTACTGGCGGCAATGGTATCCCGCCGATTTGACCACCGAATCATTTCCGGGGCAGTTCCGCAACTGGTTTTACAGCATGCTGGTGATGGCAACTGTGCTCGACGGCACGCCGCCATTCAAAAATAATTTCAGTTACGCCACCCTTTTTGCCGAAGATGGGCGCGCCATGCACAAAAGTTGGGGCAACGCCATCGAATTTAACGAAGCCGCCGACAAAATGGGCGTGGATGTGATGCGCTGGCTGTACTGCAACCACAAACCGGAATCGAATCTGCTGTTCGGGTACAATCGCGCCGATGAAGTGCGCCGCCAGTTCCTCATTCCCCTGTGGAACGTGTATAACTTTTTTGTGACTTACGCCCGGCTCGACGATTGGCAGCCGGCATCATCGGCAGCGGCATGGCACGGTTCGGAAAACGTGCTGGACAACTGGATTGTCGGGCGGCTGAATCAGGTGATTGCGCGGGTTGATTCGGCGTTGCAGGCGTATGATGCGATGTCTGCCACCATGACCATCGAAACCTTTTTGAACGATTTGACCAACTGGTATGTGCGCCGCTCGCGCCGCCGCTTCTGGCGTGGCGAGCAGGATGCGGACAAAAACAGCGCGTACGAAACGCTGTATCATGTGCTGGTCACGCTCATTAAAGTGCTGGCGTCCATCACCCCGTTTGTCACCGAAGTGATGTACCAGAATTTGGTGCGCGGTGTGGATGAAAATGCGGCGGAAAGCGTGCATCATCACTATTTCCCCGAATCGGATGCGGCGCGGATTGATGAATCGACGCTGGCGCAGATGGCGCTGACGCGGCAGGTCTGTTCGCTGGGATTGAGCGCGCGCAGCGGGGCAAATCTGAAAGTGCGCCAACCGCTGGCAAAAGTGCTGGTGCATCTCGGCGAAGGGAATGCCGAACTCGGCGCAGAATATGTGGACATCATTTTGGATGAACTGAACGTAAAAGCGTTCGATTTCGTTTCCGATGCCGGGTCGCTGGTGGAATATCGTCTGCTGCCCAACAGCAAACTGCTGGGCCCGAAATTCGGCAAACAGTTCCCCGCCGTGCGAAACGCGCTCGCCGAGCTGGATGCCGCCGAAGTTGCCGCGAAAGTGGAAGCGGGCGAAGGCGTGACCATCACCGTCAACGGCGAACCGGTCGAACTGGCGGCGGATGAAATTCTGGTGCAGACGCATCCTGCCGAAGGGCTGGCGGTTGCCGCCGATAAAGTGGTCACCGTCGCCATCGATACCGTCATCAGCGATGAACTCGCCGCGGAAGGTTTGGCGCGCGAAATCGTGCGCCGGGTGCAAAACATGCGGAAGGAAGCCGGATTCAATATCGAAGATAAAATTCGGCTGTATTATCAATCGGCGGGGCGTGTGGTGCGCGTCTTCAATCAGTGGGCAGATTACATCAAAACCGAAACACTGGCGGTGGACATTCGCCACGAATTGATTCCCGAAAGCGCCTTCCAAAAATTGGAAAAAATCGACAGCGAAACCGTCACGCTCGGCGTGGAACGGGTATAGACAAAAATTTGCATCTCGCGGGGGCACGATGATTCATGTCCCCGTTTTTTTGCAACCATGCTTGAATTTTCGCGTACATGATGAGAAACTGGTTGCGACAACCTTTAACTTATGTTACGCAGTTTACAATTTGACAGAAATTTGCCTTCTATCATATAAAA
>JANTHQ010000100.1 GCA_024762375.1 Anaerolineaceae bacterium | reverse complement strand
TTTGAAAACGGCGAATGGCACACGCTGATTGATTGGACGGCATCCGATGCCATCAATACCGGACAAGCCACCAACGTGCTAAAAGTGTCCGCGTTCGGCAACGAAATTACGGTGTTCGCCAACGGGCAGGAACTCAGTCGCATTACCGATGACTCGTTCAGCACCGGGAATTTCGGCTTTTTCACCAGCACCTTCAACGGCGAGCACAGTTGGGTCAGTTTTGACAACTTGAAATTGTGGGCGCCGGAAAGCGAAAATGTGGCACTCTTGCCCACACCGACACCCGGCGCACCGGTAGTGGAAGTCGCACCGGTGGCCCAGTCTGAAAGCGACCAACTGCCCGCCGGAACCGCCGTGCCCGCCACCGACACTGCCGCACCGAGCGAGCCGACCCCATCTGCCACCGAAACTACCGCTGCCGCGACCGCCACAGCAACCGCGGCCCCAACCCCCACCCCGCTGCCCGATTTTGTGACCCACGATCAGCCGCTGGCGCGTGGCTCCAGTCCTTTGGCAGGAAAGATTATCTTCCCGGTGTACGACCCTGCGCGGGGCACGTATGATATTTTCCGCGCCAACACCGATGGCAGCGACCGCGAACAACTTTTCGCCGAAGCCAGCCAGCCCGCCGCCAACAGCACGGGCGACACATTGGCATATCGCAGTTGGCGTGCGGACAATCGCGGGCTGATTTCGCAGAAAATCGGTGAAACTGACCGCTGGGTGTTCGAACAATTCTTCGAATCTGCCAGCCCCGCATTTTCGCCCGGCGATGACTTTTTCGTTTTCCATTCTCGCGCCGGGCGCGATACGCCCGCGCTGTACCGCACCGTCGGCACCGAGCGGGAAGTTTTGCGCCGCAACAGCGCCCCCATCGAAGGGGAGATGGTTGCCTTCACCCCCGACGGGCGCATCGTTTATCGCGGTTGTTTGGGGAACGTGTGCGGCATCATCCGCAGCAATTTGGACGGCGGTGACCCGCTTGCGCTAACTGATAACGCTGATGACACCGCCCCCGCAGTTTCGCCGGACGGGAAAACCGTGGCATTTATGTCCAATCGCACCGGCGATTGGGATGTGTTCACCATCGGCATTGACGGGCAGGGCTTGCAGCAGTTGACCACCAGCGACGGCAGCGACGGCATTCCGACATGGTCGCCGGATGGAAAACAGATTGCCTTTGCATCCAACCGCGACGGCGAATGGGCAATCTGGACGATTTCCGCCGCCGGAACGAATGAACGACAACTTTTCAAAACCAACGGATCGGTGGATGGCACCGTGCAAGTTGATACCGCCCATTCCTTTGGCTGGCTTGAAGAACACATCGTTTGGACAAAATAACGAAAAACGAATAGTGAATAATGGAAAATCAATTGACACTGCAAAATTCTCGATTTTTCACTATTCATTTTTCACTATTCACTGAAATATGACTTCACAATTACTAAAACTTCTGGCAATTATACTGACGCTATTCTTTCTGGTGATGGGATTCATCACTTTAACAGAAAAACGTACAGCGGGAACAATCGTTGCGCAGGCCACAGCAGTACCCACCGAAACTGCCTCTGCCACCGCGACCATCGCCCCCACTGCGACGGCAACCGAGACCGCAACCACCACCCGCACGCCGACAGCCACCGCGTCGCCCACCCGCACCGCATCGCCGACACCGATGGCGACCGATACCCCCGCGCCTACCGACACACCCGCCGCCGCAACCGAAACGCCAGCACCGGCGGAAACAGCCGCCGCAGAAACACCCGCCATCACCGATACCCCCGCACCCACCGACACGCCGACACCAGCGGGTACACCCACCGACACGCCCACGCCAACCGTCACGCCAACCCCCGTGCCGCGCACCGTTCGCGCCGAAAACCTTCCTGACTACACGCAGGCAATTCCCCACCTGTGGTTCACCCGCCCATTCACCGATGAATTTGCCACGTGGGGCAGTTGGTATTATCCGTATGGCACAAACAACAACGGGCAATATCTGTGGCATCGCGGCATCGACATCCAGAACCCCGAAGGCACGCCGATTATCGCCGTGGGCGACGGGCTGGTCGTTTTCGCCGAGCGGGACGATACCCGTGCCGTTGGCCCAAACACCGATTTTTACGGGCAAGCGGTGATTATCCAGCACAGTCGCGGCATCACCACCACCGCCGAGCCGGACAAAACCCTGCCCGTTTTCACGCTGTATGGGCACGTGTCGAAAGTGCTGGTGAAAGAGGGCGACACCGTTTCGGCGGGGCAGCCCATCGCGCTGGTGGGGCAAGAGGGTATCGCGCTGGGACCCCATCTGCATTTGGAAGTTCGGCTGGGGGAAAACAGTTATCTCGCCACCCAAAACCCCGATTTGTGGGTGCGCCCCGACCCCGGATACGGCATTATCGCCGGGCGGGTAATCGACGCCGACGGTTTTTATGTGCCGCAGCAATTGATGGTACTCTCTCGCGCCGCCACCCCCGATAAATTCTGGCGGCAAACGTGGACATACCCCGACCATCGCTACACGCCTGACCCCTGGTTGGGTGAAACGTTCACTTTTGCAGATGTGAAAGCGGGCGATTATGTCGTCAAAACCAGTTTCGATGGTCAAAATTTCAGCATCCCGGTCACTGTTCGAGACGGAGAAGTCAGTTTTGTGGAAATCAAAAATTAGCGATTGGTCATTTGTCATTCGGCATTTGTCATCTGACCATTCGCCCTTTCGCCCTTTCGCCCTTTCGCTATTCGCTATTCTATTGTTTTTTCTGCCCGTAACCGTTTTTGCCGCCCCGCCGAAACCAAGCACGCCCCAACTCATCGAAGCGGCATTCGAGCGCGGTGACATCAGCCGCGACACCGCCAATCTTTATCTGGCATACGCCCTGTTCGATTATGCCGCTCTCCCCGCCGAATTTCACAGCGATACCCCGTGGCACGCTACCCCCGTTCTGCTGCAATTGACCGATTCGCTGCCGGCGATGAACAGCATTTCGAGCAAAAATGCCATCTCCGGTCTGCTTTCGGGCACGTGCAGCGGCTCGTCTGTTTCACTGCCGAATGTCATCACCTCCACCCATTTTTATGTCGAATATGACACCATCGGCGGTGGGTTGTCGGTGAGTGATTACCTTTCGGCACTGGAAACCACATGGAACACCGAAGTGACCGATTTCGGCTGGGCAGCGCCGCCGGTGTACCCGCTGAATCCCGCGTCGGGCGGGCGGTATCACGTCCGCATCGACCCCACCATCAATTCCAACTATTACGGCTATGTCGCCCCATCGGGCACACACGCGGGTTATGTCGGCGATAACCCTGCCACCATTTGGAATGATGTGGATGCCTATGCCAGTTGTATGGTACTGAATGCCGATTACAGCCGGTTTCCCGGCACACCGACCACCGCCATGCAAGCGACCATCGCCCACGAATTCAATCACTCCATCCAATTTGGATACGGCGCGCTGACCGGCGGAAATCGCCCCGACAATTCATTCATCGAGGCGGGCGCAACGTGGATGGAAGATGAAGTTTTCGACAACTCCAACGACAATTACAATTATCTCTATCCCAATTTTAATGTCTGTATGGGCGAATATGATGATTTTCCATACGCATATTGGGTCGTTTTCCGGGCACTGACCGAGCCGTTCGGCACGGGCACACCCGGCGGCGGCGAGCAGGTGATGCAGAATTTTTGGGAGTTGACGAGCAAAAGTCCCGACAGCAACCAACTGACCGCGCTGAATGCCGGGCTGACCGCCAAAGGCACATCGCTGGCGAACGCATATTTCAACGCGGCGGTTGCGCTGAAATTCAACCGGTCGTGCAGCGGTGGGTATGTTCAGCCGTATTGCATGGAAGAGGGCGCGGCGTATGTCGCCGCAAAAGGGAAAACGACCGCGCAGGGAGTCATCAGCGCCGTTGGCGGCAGCCGGTCGGGCAACCTGCCGAACAATTTTGCGCTCAACTGGGTGCGATTGCCCATCACCGATACGGCATACACCGTTTTGCTGGAAAACACCGGCAGCAGCGGCGAATTGCGTGCCGGCATCGCCTGCGATACCGGCTCCGCGCTGAACGTTTCGCCGTTTCCTGCCACCGCCCACCCCGGCGAAACCATCACCCTGCCGAATTTCAGCAGCAGTGCCTGCGCCGAAGCGGTTGCTGTCATCACCAACCAACAGCAAACCGCCGCGAACCCAAATTATTGCAGTACCACCACTTACACACTGCGAGTCACATCAGCCCGCCCCGAACCGGTTTTCGCCCCCCTGCCCGACATCTCACTGCGGGAAGGTTCGCACCTGCCGCAAGCTATCGATTTATGGCAATTTGTCAGCGATGACCTTGACACACCAAATGTCATGACATACACTATCTCAAATACACCTGCCATCAGCGCCGGAATAACCATCACCGGCAACCGGTACATCGCCGTAAAGCCGATTGCGGGCGGGTTGCTCAGCCCCGGCTGGTATGGTTCCACTGCCGTGGACGTAACCGTGCAGGACACAGACGGGCTCACCGATACAGCCTCATTCACCGTCACCGTGACACATATTTTCAAAACCCTGCTGTTTCCCGTTTTCAAAAATTTCACATTCCCATAAACCCAAAAGGAGTGCATATGTCTCGCAAATTTTGGTCGATTTTTTTATTTTTCGGACTCATCCTGTTTTTATCCGCCGCCACTCCCCCCACTGATTCCCCCACTCCCGCATTCATCCGGCTGCAATACGCCACCTTCGACCCGTTGCAAACCCTGCCCCCCGTGCCCGCGAATCTTTCCGCGGCGCGCACCGCACCCGACGCGCCCGGATTGTATATCGTGCAGTTCACCGATAATATTCAACCGGCATGGACTGCCGCGCTGGAAAACCTCGGCGCGGATGTGGAAAGTTATCTGCCCGATAATGCCTTTTTGGTGCGATTGACGTCCGCCGCCGCCCGAACCGCCGCACAAATGGACGGTGTGCGCTGGGTGGGCGATTTTCAACCGGCATACAAACTATCATCGCGGTTGACCGCCAACACAACCCGGGTGCGCATTGCGCTGGCATCGTGGGCAGATACCGCCACCGTAAAAGATGCACTCGCCGCGCAGGGGTTGGATGTCGGCGGGGATAATGGCGTGCTGATTGCGTCGGCATCCGCCGACCAACTCGCCGCGATTGCCCAACTGCCCGATGTGCTGTGGATTGAACCGTTTTCAATACCGAAAGTGCTCAACGACCAAGCCACCGGCATTATGAACGTGCCCACCGCGTGGAATTTGGGTTACACCGGCGCGGGTCAAATGGTCACCATCGCCGACACCGGGCTGGACACCGGCGTGGACAATCCCGCCGTCAACGGCGACATCCATCTCGATTTTGACAACAGAGTGACGCAACTCAGCAGTTGGGCGGTGCAAAATTACACCGGTGTGCAAAATGTCGGGGCAGATGATGGCGCGGCAGATGTGGACAGCGGACACGGCACCCACGTCGCCGGTTCGGTGGCGGGAAACGGCGCCCAGTCAAGCAACACCATTCGCGGTGCGGCATACGAAGCCGACATCACCTTCCAAGCCACCGAGCAGTGGACAACGTTCACCGATGGCACATCATCCGGCTACTATCTCACCGGCATCCCCAGCGATATTTCACAACTCTTTTTGGAAGCATACGGTTGGGGGTCGCGGGTTCACACCAACAGTTGGGGCTCAGATGATGCGGGGGCATACACTACCGATTCACAAAACGCCGACAATTTTATCTGGAATCACAAAGATTTCACCATCCTTTTTGCCGCCGGCAATGCCGGAACGGACGCTGACAACAACGGTTTTGTGGATGAAGACTCGCTCAATTCGCCCGGAACGGCAAAAAACGTCATCACCATCGGCGCGTCAGAAAACGTGCGTGGCAGCGGCGGGTATCAATCTCAATATGGCAGCCTCTGGCCATTGAATTATGGCGCAAACCCCACCGGCAGTGACACCCCGTCAGATTCTGCAGAGGAAATGGCGGCGTTCAGCAGCCGCGGCCCCACCGATGACGGCCGCATCAAACCGGATTTGGTCGCGCCGGGCACGAACATTCTCTCCACCCGTTCCAGCCAAATTTCCGGACACGGTTGGGGGGCATACTCTAACGATTATTACATGTACGATGGCGGCACATCTATGGCGACGCCGCTGGCCGCAGGCGCGGTCACTGTCGTGCGCGATTATCTGGTCAATGGCGAAGGCATAGCCAACCCCACCGCCGCACTGATAAAAGCACTGCTCATCAATTCTGCCGACGATATCGGCGGGTATGGCAACGGGTCACAGGAAGCGGGACAGCCCATCCCCAATATGCACGAAGGTTGGGGACGCATCAATGTGACGGCGGCGGTCAGCGCCACCAACCGCGCGCTGTATAATGATGTGCCGATTGGAAATGGCGGTAGCCACACATACCCATTCACCGTCACCGCCACGGTGGATGCGCTGAAGGTTTCGCTGGTTTGGTCAGACCCGCCCCCTCTTGCCTCCGCCAGTATTCAATTGGTCAACAACCTCAATTTGGTTGTCACCGAGCCGGATGGCACAACCACCTACTTGGGCAATAATTTCAACGGTGGCTGGTCAACCACCGTTGGTTCGGCAGATACGGTGAACAATGTGGAAAACGTCTATGTGCGAGACCCCGTCACCGGCACATGGACGATTGAAGTGGACGGCGCAAACGTCCCGCAGGGGCCACAGCCGTTCGCGCTGGTGGTGAACGGGGCAACCGTGCCACCTGCGCCCACATACACCTATGTCTATCTGCCGTTGATACTG
>JANTHQ010000099.1 GCA_024762375.1 Anaerolineaceae bacterium | reverse complement strand
ACGCGGATGCAGCAGGCGCTCTTCCATATCGAGCGTGGTACCTTTTTTTTGCAGCCGGGCTACCAATCGGATATTCTGAATTTGAAAAGGTTTTATCAATGGATACCCCTAAAAATAACCTACTCTTACATGAGTATTTTACACGCCGAGACGCGGGATTGCAAGAGAAAGAACTTCCACCGATAGCCTGCCCACTTTTGAACTTTGTTGCGGCTGTTATACAATACCGGTATGGATTTATTTGACCACAACCGCCAAAACACCATCGACAAAACTGCACCGCTGGCAGCCCGAATGCGTCCCCGCACGCTGGATGAGTTTGTGGGGCAGGGGCACATCATCGGGCAAGGGCGATTGCTTCGCCGCGCCATCCAAGCCGACCAACTGAGCAGCCTGATTTTTTGCGGCCCTCCCGGCACGGGAAAAACCACGCTGGCGCGCATCATCGCCAATACCACCCATGCCCATTTCATCGCGCTGAATGCGGTGCTCTCCGGGGTGAAAGACATCCGCGCCGCGATTGCCACCGCGCAGGAGAAAATGGGTATGTTCGGGCAGCGAACCATTCTGTTTGTGGATGAAGTCCACCGGTTCAATAAAGCCCAGCAGGATGCGCTGCTGCCGCATGTGGAAAACGGCACAGTCATTCTCATCGGCGCAACCACCGAGAATCCGTATTTTGAAGTGAACAAAGCGCTGGTTTCCCGCTCGCGCATTTTCGAACTGAAACCGCTCACCGATGACGATTTGCGCGCCATCGTGCAGCAGGCGCTGGCGGACGCAGAACGCGGTTATGGAAAATTGCAGGTTTCCATCACCGATGACGCGCTGTCGCATCTGATAAATGTTGCTAACGGCGATGCGCGCGGCGTGCTGAACGCGCTGGAACTGGCGGTGGAAACCACGCCGCCGGATGCGGACGGCGTCATCCGCATTACCACCGAAATTGCCGAAGAATCCATCCAAAAGCGGGCGGTGCTGTACGATAAAGACGGCGATGCCCATTTCGATGTGATTTCGGCGTTCATCAAAAGTGTGCGCGGCTCCGATGCCGATGCCGCACTCTATTGGCTGGCGAAAATGGTGTATGCCGGTGAAGACCCGCGTTTCATTTTTCGGCGGATGCTCATTTTGGCAAGCGAGGATATCGGCATGGCAGACCCCAACGCGTTGCAGGTGGTGGTTTCGGCGGCGCAGGCATTTGAATATGTCGGGCTGCCGGAGGGACGTTTCCATTTGGCGCAAGCGTGCCTGTATCTGGCAACCGCGCCGAAAAGCAATTCCACCATGGGCTTTTTCGATGCGCTGGCGGCGGTGGAAGATGAGCGCGAAGCGGATGTGCCGAACCATCTGAAAGACAGCAATCGGGATGGCGACGATTTGGGGCACGGCGCAGGCTATCTGTATCCGCATGCTTTCCGCGACCATTGGGTGGCGCAGCAATATCTACCCGACAGTTTACAGGGGCGCGGATTCTATCAGCCCAGTGAACAGGGCTACGAAGCGAAAATACACACGGAGGTTGCCCGGCGGCGCGAAGCGCAACTGGCGGCGATGCTTTCGGCGGGGGAGGATGCACCGTGGGGTTGGACGGATAATGCCCCGAAAACGCACAATCGCTGGCTGCAGCGTACGCTGAACACCGTCGGCGAGCAGTTGGCGGCGCAGCGCGAAAAGATTTTTTCGCTGGCGAAAGTCCGGCGGCACGAATTGGTGCTCGATTTGAATGCGGGCACGGGCTTGCTCACATGGGAAGCCGTGCGCCGCTCGCCGGTGGGTGGCGTGTGGGCGCTGGCTGCCGATGAACGGACGGTGCAGGCATTGCTGCGGCAAGCAGAAAATCTCGATGCGCTGAATCGCCCGCAGGTGCGAATCGGCACGGCGGCGACACTGCCGGAAACGCTGGCAGCGGAGTCGGACATTCGATTTGAGGTGATGGTCGGGCGCGGGGTGCTCGCCCGCGATGCCGCCAAAAGCGAAACGCTGGCGCAGTTGCGGCAATTTCTGGCAGATGGCGGGCGGCTGGCACTGTGGGAAAACATCCCGCGCCACACCCAACGGCTGTATGCACTGCTCGATGCTTCGGGGGTAGATGCCGATTTTTGGCAGCGGGTGCAGGCGGCAGAGGAAGCCATTTATGCCGATACCGCCGACCCGATGGTCAACTGGGATGCGGCAGATTTGGCGGAGATGGTGGCGCAAGCGGGGTTCACTGTGGTGCAGATGATTGAATCGCCGCAGGCGGCAGAATTTTTGGTGGGCAAACAGCACATTTCGCGCTGGTTTGATGACGCGCCCGCCGGGAGTCGCCCGTCGTATGCCCGGCGGCTGCGCCGGATGCTGTCGGCGGCGGACGTGTCGCAATTGCGGGCGATGTTCGAACGGCAGTTGCTCAATCGGCAGGTGGTATGGCACAGCAAAGGGGTTTTTCTGCTGGCAGCGCCCGAGCAGTGACCCCTGCCATTTTTTGCCGCTCAATGCGTTATATCGGCAGGCGAACCGTTTTCAGCCAATATTTGTGAATGGTGCGCATGATTCGCACCAGCCCATTGAACGAACTTGGTTTGGTGATAAACGAATTTGCCCCCAATTGATACGATTGCCGAATATCGGCGGTGGCTGTGGTGGTCGATAGCACAATGATGGGAATACTGCGGAGTTTGGGGTCGGTTTTGATTTCTGCCAGCGCTTCGCGGCCATCTTTGCGCGGCATATTCAAATCCAGCAGAATGATGCCCGGTGGCGCGGGCGCTTGCGGCGGGGCATATCGCCCCCGCTGAAAAAGGTAGTCGAGCAATTCTTCCCCATCCGAAACAAAATGAATCGGGTTGCGGAAATTACATTCACGCAGGGCATCCCGCACCAATAATCGGTCGTCAGGGTCATCTTCGGCGATGAGAATGTCTACTTTTTGCGCACGCATAGTTTTCTCGGTTTGCTATTGTTGCAGTGCCAATCGCACCGCTCGAGCCAGTTCGAGCGGTGAAAATGGTTTTTGGATGAACGCCAAGCCGGGGTCCAAAATGTGATGATGCACAATCACATTGTCGGTGTAACCGGACATATACAAAACCCGCGTGTGCGGCGAAATTTTCTGGACGGCATCGGCCAGTTTGCGACCGTTCAATTTTCCGGGCGTCACCACATCGGTCAGCAGCAAATCGATGGGGGTGGGTGTCTGCATCAGTTTTTTTAACGCGTCATCGCCATCGGTGGCGACCAGCAGCGTGTACCCCAACTCGACCAGCAGTTTCTCGGTTAATTCGCGCACGGCGGCTTCGTCTTCCACCAGCAGAATCGTTTCGGTTCCCCGCAGTGACGGCAATTTACTCGGCGCAGATTGGCTGGGGTATTCCGGGTCATCCGGTGTGTGAACCCGCGGAAAATAGATTTTAAATGTTGTGCCCCGCTCCGCCTCGCTGTACAGCCAGATGTGCCCATTATTCTGTTTGACGATGCCATGCACTGTCGCCAGCCCCAGCCCGGTGCCTTTCCCGACTTCTTTGGTGGTAAAAAATGGCTCGAAAATGTGCTCTCGGATTTTGGCGGGAATGCCACCGCCCGTGTCGCTGATGGCCAGCAGCACATACTCGCCGGGGGTAACTTCGGGGTGGTGGCTGGCATATTCTTCATCCAGATAGACATTCGCCGTTTCGATGGTCAGTTGTCCGCCGGTGGGCATCGCATCGCGGGCATTTACGGCGAGATTCATGATGATTTGCTCAACGTGTCCGGGGTCAATTTTGACATACCCCAGCGCCTCCGATAAATATGTTTGCAAATCAACATCCTCACCGATGAGCCGTCGCAGCATTTTATGGATGTTGTTGACGCTGTCGTTTAAACACCACAGCCGGGGTTGCACAATTTGCTGCCGGCTGAAAGCCAGCAATTGCCGCACCAGCCCGGCGGCGCGATTGGTGGCTTTTTTGATTTCATTTAAATCGTGTGCGGCTTCGCCGTCGGGGGGAATTTGCTGTTCCAACAGTGCGGTATAACCCATCATCGCGGTGAGCAGATTGTTAAAATCGTGCGCCACCCCGCCTGCCAATCGCCCCACAGCTTCCATTTTTTGCGATTGGCGCAATTGTTCGCTGAGTTTCTTGCGCTCGGTGATGTCGGTGATGATGGACAACCCGGCTTCTTGCCCCTGGAATGTGATGGGATGCCCGCTGGTTTCGCCGTAAATGATGTTGCCGTCCATCCGAATGATGCGAACTTCTGTGAGCGGTGTGGGTCTTTTTTGTGTCATCAGTATTTTTACCCGCTCGGAAATGGCGGGTTGGTCATCCGGGTGAACGAAATCGAGCAGTGATGTGCCCAGCACATCGGCGGGCGATTCTGCGCCAACCAATTCCAACGCCGCCGGGTTGGCATATTTTATTTTCCCATCCACGTGAACCACCACTGCTTGCGGCAAAAATTCTACCAACTGCCGGTAACGGGTTTCGCTTTCTTCCAGCGCTTTGCGCATCTGGTTCTGCTCGGTGATGTCGTAAATGTATCCCTGAATGGCTTTTTCGTTTTGATAGAGCACCGTTTGCCCCAAAATGAGGGTCTCAATGGCCGAACCGTCATTGCGCACCATTTTTTCTTCCTGCGCGTTGACCCGGACATCGGCTGATTGCATCAGTTTTCCCAGCCGCATTTTCGCCAATTCTTGAAAATCGGGGTGGATGAAAGAAAGCATCGGTTTGCCAATCAGTTCATCGACAGGATAACCGAGCATTTTTGCCAATGTGGGATTGGCATACGCAATTTTTTTGTCGCGCAGAATGACGATGCCCACCGGCGAATTGTCAATCAAATTGCGATACCGCTCTTCGCTTTGGCGCAGGGCGGTTTCGATTTTGTGCCGTTCGGTGATATCTTGCACGGACCCGATCATGCGGATGGGCTTGCCGGTTTCATCGCGCTGCACTTCACCGATTTCTTCCACCAGCCGGATGCTGCCGTCGGGGCGCACCACCCGATGCTGAATGTGGTATGGCGTGTCGGGGTCAGCCAATGCGGCGTTCACCGCATCTGTCACGGTTTCCCGGTCGTCGGGGTGGACAGATTCTAAAAAGGCAGTGTAGGTTGCGCCGAAAGATTGCGGCGTCAAACCAAAAATGCGGTAGATTTCATCGGACCATGTCAGCCCGTCCGTGACGATATCCCAGTCCCAGTTGCCGATATGGGCGATGGCCTGTGCCGCGGCGAGACTGTCGGTAGTTTTCGAGAGCCGTTTTTCCGCCAGTACCCGCTCGGTGATATCCACGGTAGAAACCAGCACGCGTTCCCAACTTTCTTCTGAGCCGGGCATGATCGATACACAGAGTGTTATATTGCGGGGTTTGCCGGAAAGGGTATAAACGGTGGCTTCGGTGCAGAAATTTGTTTGGCCCTGCAACATACGCTGGATATTTTTTTTGAACACTTTCAGTGAATCTTCGCCGAAAATTTGCGGCAACCCTGCCATCAATACTTCTTTTGACGGGGCTTGATGCAATTTAACCGCAGCACGGTTGACATTGATGATTTTCGCCAGTGATGCCACATGCAGAATTTCCTGCGGGTTTTCCGAAAAATACCGTTCAAAATCGGTGATGCCGTCGGCACGCAAACCGTCCAAATAAGTTTTCACGACAGAAAAATCTTCTTCCCACAAGCCGATGGGCGAGTTTTCAAATAATCCCCGGTAGCGAGCCTCGCTTGTTTTGTGGGCGGTAATATCTTCGACGCTGCCCACCAGCCGGGTTACCCGGCCGCTGTCATCGCGGATGGGGACTGTGATGCTGTGAACCCAGCGCACACTGCCATCGGCATGAATAATGCGATATTCGAGATTGCTGGCCTCGCCCCGCTGGTTTCGCCTGATTTTTTCTGCGACGCGTTCGCGGTCGTCGGGATGAACAATATCGAGCCAATGCCGGTTAAGTTTGAATGTTTCGGGCGGATAACCGGTTATCGTTTCTGCGGCGCGAGACTGGAAAATGAGCGTTTCATCCCCGTTGGTAATTTTGGAACTCCAAATGAATAGCGGCACGGTGTCGAGAATGTCTGCCAGAAAATCATTCCGGGTTTGCAGGTCGATGGTATTTTCTTTGAGTTTGGCGTACAGCACCGCAATAATCGTGCCGCTGATGCCGCCGAACAATATCGGGACGACATAACTTGCGGGTGGCATCGGTTGGTGCAGGGCTAATTTCTGCAGGGTCGCAAAAATACTCAGCAGGAATGCCCCGCCGAGAAAACCGCCAATGATAGCAAACACGTGCATTTTCACGTGTGATGTTGGTTGCATAAATTCTTATCCCTAAAAAATGGAAACCCGATTACCACTCAATTATAGCATATTCTTTTAAAATTAAACAGCCCTGATTGGGCGTCAGGGTTGTTTTTTCCTTTCAAAATGGTTAGAATTTCAGGCCGCCAAAACCGAGCGCCGCTCAACCGACCATCAGCGGGCGGTCGGCGGGCACGGCGAGCAAATCGTATTCCATCGCGCCGGTGATGAGCACCGGGCGTACCGTGCCGGGCGTCAATTCTTCTTCGATAATGACATATCCGTCAATTTCGGGCGCGTCGCGGTAACTGCGGGTGATGCTCACCCCATCGCCGACGCCTTCCACCAGCACATCGAATGTTTGTCCCACCAGCGATTGATTCCGCGCCAGCGAAATAGGCTGTTGCAGTGCCATCAACCGTTCCCACCGTGCCGATTTGGTTTCATCGTCAATCTGGTCGGGCAGGTCGAAGGCGGGTGTGCCCGGTTCGGGCGAAAAGGTGAACGCGCCCACCCGGTCGAATTGCGCCGCGCTGATGAAATCGAGCAAGCCCTGAAATTCGG
>JANTHQ010000098.1 GCA_024762375.1 Anaerolineaceae bacterium | reverse complement strand
GCGAGCATTTGCTGTTCGCCGCCGGAGAGATACCCGGCCGATTGGTTGATACGTTCTTTCAAACGTGGAAAGTAGGTGTATACCATTTCCAAATCGCGTTTGACGTTCTGGCGGTCGGAGCGGGTGTATGCGCCGGCAATCAGGTTTTCTTCCACGTTGAGATGCTCGAACACCCGCCGGCCTTCCATAACCTGAAAGACGCCGCGCCGCACAACATCTTCGGCGGGGAGAAGATGAATTTGTTCGCCGTTGAATTGAATATCACCATCGGTTACTTCGCCGTTTTCCGGTTTCAGTAACCCGGAGATGGCTTTCAGCGTGGTTGATTTCCCCGCGCCGTTTGCGCCCAGCAGCGCCACAATCTGCCCGTCGGGCACTTCCAGCGACATGCCTTTCAGCACGAGAATGACATCTTCATAAATGACTTCCACATTATTTAAGGTAAGCATAACAACCTCACGGGTGTTCGATGGGTAAACCGTGTTGCGTGTTTCGTGAATTTACGGAACACGCAACACGGTTATGAACGATTACTTTTATTCGATGCTCGATTCGATATAATCGCTGATGGCTTCCCATTTGCCGTTTTGCACTTGGAAGAGTTTCAGCGCTTTGTTGCCGCGATGGCTCTGCGGAGTGAAGGTGATGGGGGCGGTAACGCCACCGGTGTCAAAATTGGAGATGGTTTCCAGCGCAGCACGGATATTTTCACCGGTGACAGGTTTGCCGTCTTTGATAACTTTTTCGATGCCGGCAGCCATCACTTCCATGGTAACCCAACCCTGCGTGTAATGCAGCCCGAGTTTGTTCAGATCTTCGCCTTTGCTGGCAACGAATGCCCGCACGTCATCATCGCCGGGAACATCCACACTCGGCGGGGTAAACGGCAACGTGCCGACCACACCTTCTGCCGCGTCGCCCGCCAATTCGACCAGGCTTTCATCGGCGCACCAGTTGAGACACACAAACTGCGCGGTCATCCCCAAATCTTTGGCATTGCGAACTGCCAGCGCCGCCGGGCTCGCCACGTTTTGGATGATGATATATTCTGCGCCAAAACTTTCAACCTGGCTCAATTCGGGGGTCAGGTCGGTTGCGCCGCCGGGCATGGCGATGGTCAATGTTTCGATGCCGTTGGCTTTGGCATATGCTTCGCCATCGGGAACCGGAGACTGCCCGAAGGGGCTGTCGTGGTGCAAAATTGCAACTTTTTTGCCGCCCTGATCTTTTATCCACTGCAACGCAATCACCATCTGGTCAGAATAGGTTGTGCCAACCAAAAAGTTGTATGGGGCTTCGTCAATTTTTGCCAGATTGATGGAATATGATGCGGACATAAATGGAATTTTGTCATCGGCGATTTTGCCGCGCAGGGCTTCGGTGTCGCCGGTTCCCCAACCCTGAAAAGCCACAATGCCCTCGCCGACATATTGGCTGTACAGTTGCTCGGCGGTGGAAACTTTATAGGCATAATCCTGCGAAATCAGGTCAACCTGCCGCCCGGCGATACCGCCATTGGCGTTTTTCCATTCCACATAGGCTTGAATACCCTGCCCGTATGGTGTACCGGGGCCGGATGTCGGCCCGCTGAAATCGAAAATACCGCCGATTTTGATGGGACCGGTATCACTGGTTGCGCCGCCACCACCACATGCGGTTGCTGCAACCAAAACAATCAATAGCAATACAATCAACAATGAAAAACGTTTCACTTCTTCCTCCTTGAGGTAATGTTTATGTTTCCAACCAAATTTTGTTCGCTGTAATTTTTGCTGATGCGTCACCTCCTGTCAGAAAATTCAACCGGTGAAAGAGTTTGTTCCGTCAGTATGAGAAAGGCCATAACCGGAAATAATCCTTGATATTCCGCCAGATTTTCACCAACCCTTCCGGTTCCAAAATTAAGAACAAGATGATGACGATGCCGAACATACCCTGCTGCAAAAAGGGAATAATCTGGTCAAACGCGGGAATTGTGCCGTGCATCGCCCGCCCGAAATTATTGAGCAACGCCGGAAGCAACACCATGAACGCCGCACCATACACCGACCCGGACACCGACCCCAACCCGCCGATGATGATCATCGCCAAATAGAGAATGGATGTCTCGATGGTGAACCGTTCCCACGAAATGATGGTGCGATAGTGTGCCGTCAGTGCGCCAGCCATCCCGACAAAAAAGGATGAGGTGGCAAATGCCAGCAATTTATACTGAAACAGGTTGACCCCCATCACTTCTGCGGCAATATCTTGGTCGCGGATGGCGATAAAAGCCCGCCCCACCTTTGAGCGGAAAATGTTTACCGTGAAAATAATGGTCAGCACCAAACAGAAAAGAATAATCCAATAAAATCGAAACTCGCCGTTTACCCGCATACCGAACAGGGTTGGCGCGGGGATGACCAGTGCATCCACCCCGCCGGTCACAAAATCCCAGTGGGTAATCACCCATTGGATGATTTGCTGTGCCGCGAGGGTGGCAATTGCCAGATACAGCCCTTTCAGCCGCAGTGATGGAATACCGAAAAATGCGCCCACCCCTGCCGTGACAAAACTGGCAATCGGCACGGCCACCCAAAACGGTATCCCCATATTTTTTGCCAGTAAACCGGAGGTGTATGCGCCGACAGCCATAAATGCGCCCTGCCCCAAACTGATTTGCCCGGTGAACCCCACCAGAATGTTCAGCCCGATAGCGCCGATGGCGGCAATACCGATTTGGTTCAGCAGGGTGAGCTGATAATTGCTGGCAAACCACGGTACAGCCACAGCGAAAACTATCGCCAGCGCCAGCCGGATTTTCTGCGCAGGCGTGCGCCGCAGGGTCATATCTTTGGCATAATCGCTAAAAAATATTCCACTTTCCATTGAACACTCCTCTGAAAACAGCGGTCAGCAGTTGGCTTTCAGCATCCGGTGCAGTCACTGATGGCTAAATGCTGATGGCTGATGGCTAGACGCGCTCGATAATTTCTTGCCCAAACAACCCGTATGGTTTCACCATCAAAATGAGTACCAGCACAATAAACGGTATGATGGAGTTTAACCCGTGGCCGACATAACCGCCGGTGTATGCCTGCAGCAAACCGATAATAACCCCGCCGAGCACCGCGCCGGGGATGGAATCGAGCCCGCCCAAAATGACCACCGGGAACACCTGCAAGCCCACCCCGCTGATGTTGCCGCTAACCCCCAAAATGTTGGCCACGATAATCCCGCCGACAGCAGCCGTGGCCGCAGATATTGACCATGCCATCGCGAAAATCCGTTTGACGCTGATGCCCATCGATAGCGCCGCCTGCTGGTCGTCGGCCACAGCACGCATGGCGATACCATCGCTGGAACGGCGGAAGAAAAGGTTGAATGCAACCAAAAATGCCCCGGCGATGGCGATAGCCCACAGTTTATCGGTGGTGACCGTCGCGCCAAAAACGTTGATGGGGTCGCTGGGAATGAAACTGGGAAACGCGCGTTCATCGGTGCCCCAAATGGCACTGACCACCGCTTTCAGCAAACTGGAAAGCCCAATGGTCACCATAATGAGCGAAATAATCGGTTCGCCAATCATGGGTCGCAGCACGAACCGCTCGAGCACCATACCGAGCGCCACCGCGACAATGACGGTCACCACAATGCCGATGCTCCAGTGCCAGCCCAGTTCGCCAACCACCGCGAACATAACATACGCGCCGACCAGCAGAAATTCGCCCTGTGCAAAATTGATTACATCGCTGGCTTTGTATATCAGCACAAAACCGAGTGCCGCCAGCGCCAAAACCGCACCATTGGTCAATCCGCTCAAAGTTAATTGCAAAAATTGATCCATCGTTTTCCCCTTTTAGCCGTCTGTGCCGTTGAGTGTTTCAATGCGCAATCGCGTTTGCAGGGTTGCGGTGCGCCCATCCTGATAGGTGATTGTGGTTTCCACATCCAAATGGTCACTCTGGCTGTACAGCGCCGAAATGATATCTTCATATCGCTGTGCCACAAACCGCCGCCGAACCTTTCGCGTGCGGGTGAGTTCTGCGTCATCAGCGTCTAATTCTTTGTGCAGCAGCAAAAAGCGTTTGATGCGTGCCGCCGGTGGCAAATCTGCGTTTGAGGCTTCGACATGGCGTCGCACCAATTCGTATACTTCCGGTTTCTGTGCCAAATCTGTGTAGGTGGTGTAAGCAATATGATTGTTTTCGGCCCATTTGCCAACATTACTCATTTCGATATTCATCATCGCGGTAACAAATGGCCAATCGCCGCCGAATACCACGGCTTCTTTGATGTACGGGCTAAATTTCAGTTTATTTTCGATGAATTGCGGGCTGAATTTTGTGCCGTCGTGCAGGGTCATCACATCTTTGGCGCGGTCAATCACAATCAAATGCCCGTCATCATCGAAATATCCCGCGTCGCCGGAATGGAGCCAGCCGTCAATCAGCGTTTCGCGGGTGGCCTCTTCGTTGCGGAAATAGCCCACAAACACCGCCGGCGACCGCACCAAAATTTCGCCATTTTCATCAATATGAATTTCTGTGTTGGGTATCGGCGTGCCCACCGTTTGGAATTTCACATCGCCATCGCGGTGCACCACCGAAATACCGCTGGTTTCAGTTTGGCCATAAATTTGTTTCAAATTGACACCCATCGCATGAAAAAATCGGAACACATCCGGGCCGAGTGCCGCCCCGCCGGTATACGCCCGTCGCAAGTGGCGCAGCCCCAGATGGTCTTTTATCATTTGGAACACAATCCAGTCGGCGAGAAAATATTTGATTTTCAACCCCAGCGACGGCGTTTCTTTTTTAAACCGCGCATCGGCCATTTGGTAGCCGATGGGCAGTGCCCAATTGTAGATTTTCTGTTTTAACCACGAACTATCTTCAATTTTGACCTGCACGGTACTGACCAGATTTTCCCAGATGCGCGGGGGGCTGAACATCACACGCGGGCCAATCTCTCGAATGTTGGCTTGCACGGTTTCCGGTTCTTCCGGAAAATTCAGCGGGAAACCGAGCTGCAAACTGCAGGCAAACGACATCATTTGTTCGCCAATCCACGCCAGTGGCAAAAAACTCACAAACTCGTCATCCGGTTCGATGGGGTCAACTTCCATCAAACTGGTGCCCATGCTGATGAGATTGTCGTGGGTCAGCATCGCCAGTTTTGGGTAGCCCGTCGTGCCGGATGTAGTGGATAAAATCGCCAAATCAGAGCCTTTTCCGCGCGCGACACTTTCTTCAAACCAGTTGGGAAACTGTTTCTCGTATTCACGCCCCAGTTCTTCCACGTCGTAAAAATACATCAGAAAATCTTCGGTATAATTGCGCAATCCTTTGGGGTCGTAAAATATTACTTTTTTGACGCTGGGCAGTTCCGACCAAATTTCCAGAATTTTGTCCACCTGCTCTTGGTCTTCAGCAACAATAAAACGCACATCGGCGTGCCCGATAATATAGATGACTTCTTTCACGATGGCATCCTGATAGATGCCGATGCTCTTTGCGCCGGCTGCTTGTGCCGCCAGTTCCGAGTATATCCACTCCGGGCGATTATCACCGATGATGGCGATGGTGTCGCCGCGCTCCAACCCCAAACTGGTCAACCCCAAACAAAAATACTTGACATGCTCAAGATATTCTTGCCATGTGACTGCTTGCCAAATGCCGAATTCTTTTTCTCGCAAGGCTATTTTACTGTTGCCGAATTCTTTTGCCCGTTCCAGCAGAAGTTGTGGAAATGTTTCGCCCATAAACCGCCTCCGGTTAATGCTGGTTAAATCGTCACGTGCTGTTCGCCGAGGTACGCGCGCATCACGGCCGGGTCGCGCTGAATTTCGTCGGGTATGCCGTCGGCGATTTTCATGCCGAAATCGAGCACGGCAACCCGGTCGGAAATGCCCATCACCACCCCCATATCGTGCTCGATGAGTAAAATGGTAACGCCGTGTTCCTCATTTACATCCAAAATGAAGCGTGCCATATCTTCTTTTTCTTCCACATTCATCCCCGCCATCGGCTCATCGATGACCAAAATGGCCGGTTGAAGCGCCAACGCCCGCCCCAATTCAACTCGTTTTTGCAGGCCGTATGCCAGCGCGCCCACCGGTTGTTTGCGAATGGCTTGAATTTCGAGCAGGTCAATCACATCCTCGATATATTTTCGGTGGGCGATTTCTTCTTTTTGGGTTTTGCCCCAAAATAGCGCGTTGCTGAAAATATTCGATTTGATGTGGATGTGTCGCCCCAGCATCAAATTTTCCAGCACGGTCATGTGTTTAAACAGTTCGATGTTCTGAAACGAACGCGCCACGCCTGCCTCGGCGATTTGGTATGGCCGCATTTTTGTCAGAGGGTAGGTTTTGCCGTGGTTGAAAAATGTGATTTTGCCGCGTTGGGGATGATACAGCCCGCTGATGCAGTTGAGAAGGCTTGTTTTTCCTGCACCATTTGGACCGATGATGGAGATAATTTCGTTTTGGTAAACGTCTAAACTAACGCCGCTGATGGCAGCCACACCGCCAAAATGAAGATGGATATCTTCAATTTTCAGTTGCAGGTCGCCGGATTGCAGCGTGCTTCCGTTGAGATTGTGCGTTATTCCGCGTGTCATCTGTTGCCCCTTTGGCAGAAATTTATGCTTTTTTGGGATGATACGGGGTCAGCATAACACACAGGCGTTAACAAACCGTTTACAGGGGCGTTAACGGGGAAGTTATTTTGGGGTTAAATGTTCGTAACTATTCAGGAGGCGGGGAAAACGCATCCTGAGTAGCGGTTCGCGGTGCGAACCGCGTATCGAAGGGCGTTTTTCCCCGCCGATTTCACCCTTCGATACGCCCTGCGGG
>JANTHQ010000097.1 GCA_024762375.1 Anaerolineaceae bacterium | reverse complement strand
GGTTCACCAGTTCTTCCGAAACACCCTGCTGCACCAGATATTTTTTGCCTTCCGGTTCATTGAACAGCCGGATAAGATTCATCGGGATTTCATCATCGACTGCGACCACCATATCGGTGTTTTTGGTATTGTGAATCCACGGCACATGTTTGTCGCCGATGCCTTCGATGCGGTGCGCGCCGAAGCCGTTTTCCAGCAGCGTGGGGCATTGCAGCGCTTCACTAGCGGCAATTTTGCTGGTGGGGAATTTTTCTTTCAGATAATCGCCCGCCGCAATTGTGCCCGCCGAACCGGTTGCGGAGATGAATCCGGCAAATTCGCTGTCTGCGCCCATCTCTTTTTCCAGAATTTCCATAATGGCGGGGCCGGTAATTTCATAGTGCCACAGCCGGTTGCCAAACTCATCGAATTGGTTGAAGATGACCAAATCTTCGCCGGATTCGCGCAGTTCCCAGCATTTATCGAAAATTTCTTTCACGTTGCTTTCCGTGCCGGGGGTGGCGATGACTTCGCCCGCTACCGATGCCAGCCAATCAAACCGTTCTTTGCTCATCCCCTCGGGCAAAATGGCGATAGATTCGCACGCCAGCAGCGCCGAGTCATACGCTCCGCCGCGGCAGTAGTTGCCGGTGGATGGCCACACCGCTTTTTGGGTGGTCGGGTCGAATTGCCCGGTGACGAGTCTCGGCACAAGACAGCCGAACGCCGCGCCAACTTTGTGCGCGCCGGTGGGGAACCATTTGCCCACGGGTGCGACAATTTTCGCGGGCACGCCGGTCAATTCCGGGGGGAAAACCAGATAGTTCACATCGCCGAAACCACCGCCAAAGGGCACGGGTTCGTTGTGCCATGTGATGCGGAACAAGTTGAGCGGGTTCAAATCCCACAGCCCAACATTTTTCAGTTTGGCGACAATTTTTTCGGGGATGAGGCTGGGGTCGCGTTGCTGCTTGAAAGTGGGAATGATGATATTCCGCTCGCGAGCACGTTGAACGGCACGCTCCAGCCGGTCGGGATAAATGGTTAAATCAATTTGCGACATATTTTCTCCTTGTTTTGAAAGGGAGGGGGCGAATGGTGGGGGCACGATGCGGCGTGCCCTTACGTCGGTTATGCATTAACTCCCTGTTCCATAATTCTTGCAACTGACTCTAAATTTGGGGCGACATGATACGCTTGTGTGCCGATGGTTTCCACGGCTTTCATCGCACTGGCGACATCTTTCAGCCCGTTGCCGGTATTCAGCACCACGATGCGTTCATCGGCAGCGACGAGCCCGTCGCGCACGGCGGCAACCAACCCGGCGAATGCCGCCGCGCCTGCCGGTTCGGCGAAAACGCCACTGCCCCGCGCCAACTGCGGAATAGCGCGCAGAATTTCGTCATCGCTGACGCGGATGAACGCTCCGCCCGTTTCGGTGACGGCGCGCATCGCTTTGATGCGGTCACGGGGCAAACCCGCGCTGATGCTGTCGGCGACAGTGTGCGCGGCGATGGGCTTTTTGGTCAACACATCTTCGCCGTTGCGCCACGCCTGATACAGAAAATCGCTGCCGGCGGCTTGCACGCCCATCAGTTTGGGCATGCGGTCAATCCAACCGAGCGCCAGCAGGTCTTTCAACCCTTTGTGAATCCCACTGATGATGCAGCCATCGCCAACACTGACAAAAATGCGGTCGGGTGCTTGCCAATTCAACTGCTCGCAAATTTCAAACGCGGCGGTTTTTTTGCCTTCGCTCATATACGGATTGTAACCCGTGTTGCGATTGTACCAACCATATTCATCGGCGGCGAGCATGCACAGGTCGAAAGCGTCATCATACGAGCCCTGCACCAGCATTACCGTGGAACCGAACGTGAGCAACTGCGCGATTTTCGCCTGTGGGGCAGATTCCGGCACGAAAATGACGTTTTTCTGCCCGACGCTGGCGCTCAACCCGCTGAGAGCGGCGGCGGCGTTCCCCGTGCTGGCAGTGGTGATGACCGCCGCGCCTTTTTCATGAGCTTTCACCACGGCGATGGCGCTGGCACGGTCTTTAAAGGATGCCGTCGGCTGGCGACCGTCATCTTTCACCCACAGATGCCACAAACCGAGCTCCGCTGCCAGTTTTGGGGTGTGATAAAGTGGCGTGCCGCCCACCGATAGCGGCGGCACGGGCGATTCGGGTTCGACGGGCAGCAGCGGTTTGTACCGCCAGATGGTCGGGTCGGGATTGTGGCGCAGGGTTTCGGGTGAAATGCGGGTGGCGATGGCATCGTAATCGTACTGCACATCCAAAATGCCTTCGTTGCCGTGATGCGGACAAACGTAATCCACTTCATCGGGTTGATATTCCGCGCCGCAGATGGTGCATTTCAGGTTGAGAATGTGGTTTATCATGGTAATTAGTAATTTGAGATTGGTTATTGGTTTTTCTTTTTAATGAAAAGTGAAGAACGAATAGTGAATAATGGGAACTGTTTTGGCGCGATGCGTCCCGCAATAATTTTAATCACTTTCACTTTTCATTTTTCATTTTTCATTTTTCACTATTTGACGATGTGCGTGCCCGTTTCGCCGCGGACGGCGCGCCCCAGATTTTCGGGGTTGGTGATGATGGCTTTTTCGCCGCCGGCTTCCAAAAAGTTGATGACTGCCTGAATTTTCGGTGCCATGCTCCCTTTGGCGAAATGGATTCCTTCCGCCAAATATTGTTTTGCTTCCGCCAGCGTCATGCGGTCGAGCCATTTTTCGTTCGGTTTGCCGAAATTGAGCGCGACTTTTTCCACGGCGGTGCTGATGATGAACACATCTGCGCCGATGCGGGTTGCCAGCAGTGATGACGCGAAATCTTTGTCAATCACCGCGGCGACGCCTTTCAGGTCGCCGTTTTCATCTGCCACCACGGGGATGCCGCCGCCGCCCACGGTGATAACCACCATCCCGGCGTCAATCAGTGTTTTGACGGCATCTTCTTCCACGATGCGTTTGGGCAATGGCGAAGCAACCACCCGCCGCCAACCGCGACCGGCGTCTTCCACCACATCCCAGCCATCGCGCTCTTTGCGGCGAAGTGCGGTTTCTTCATCCATAAACGAGCCGATGGGTTTGGTGGGATTTTTGAACGCCGGGTCATCCGCCGACACTTCTACCTGCGTGACAACCGTCACAGCGCGTTTGTCCATACCCAACCGCCGAAACTCGTTGCGCAGGTTCTGCTGCAACGCATACCCGATTGCGCCCTGCGTGTCCGCGCCGCACACATCCAGCGGCACTTCGTGCAATTCGTGCGCCGCCAATTCCGAGCGTCGCAGAATGAAGCCCACCTGTGGCCCGTTGCCGTGCCCAATAGCGACATTCCAGCCCTCCTGCATCAAATCTACAATATGTTTGCAGGTTTCCCCCGCGGCGCGGTACTGGTCTTCAACAGTTTTATGTTTTTTATCTTTGATGAGTGAATTGCCACCAATAGCGATGACTGCCAACTTGTTGCTCATGTTGTCTCCGGTACTCCTTTGTACTTTTTTCAGAAATCAGGAGCAAGAAAAGAAGTGAGGGGAGAAGGCTTGCCCCGACGCTATGCTTCTTGCTCCATAACCCTATTTTTTACATTGTCAACGCCATGACCGCTTTTTGCACGTGCAAGCGGTTTTCGGCTTGGTCGAACACGACCGAATGCGGGCCGTCAATCACACCATCGGTCACTTCGATGTTACGGTCGGCGGGCAGAGGATGCATGTAAATCGCATTGTCTTTCGCCATATTTATTCGGCGTTCGTCAGTAATCCAATCCTGATATTTATCGTTAATGCGTTTGCCTTCGGCATCATCGTCCGTTACCAACAGTGGCCCCCAACTTTTGGCGTAAATCACATCCGAATCTTTCATGCCGGCATCAAAATCGTCCATGATTTCGAAACTGGTTTTGGCGCGTTTTGCGTTTTCTTTTGCCTGCTCGACGATATCCGGCATCAATTTGTACTCTGGCGGATGCACCAGCCGCACATTCATACCGAAACGGGTCATCAGCAGAATGAGACTTTGCGGCACACTGATGGGCTTCAGATAACTGGACGCATACGCCCAACTGACGGTGATGGTTTTGCCGCGCGGGTCGCCTTTTTTCTCGATGATGGTCATCAGGTCAGCCAGAATTTGGAAGGGGTGGTAAATTTCGCACTGCATGTTCAGCAGCGGGGCGCGGCTGGCAGCAGCGACATCGCGCATATATTTGTTGCCGATGCCCCAGTCCACGTTGCGGATGGCAATGCCATCATAATAGCGCCCGAAAATTTCGCCGATTTCGGTGGCGGTGTCGCCATGGCTGATTTGGGTGGTGGAGTGGTCGATGAATGCGGCGTGCCCGCCGAGTTGCGCCATTCCGGACTCGAAACTGGAGCGGGTGCGGGTGCTGGAGAAAAAGAAAAGGAGCGCCAGCGTTTTGTCGCGCAGATGGGCGTGGGGAATCCCCAGTGCGCGGGCGCGTTTCAACTCGAAGGCAACATCCAGCACGGTATCGAGTTCGTCTTTTGTCCATTCTTGGGTGGTAATCAGGTCTTTACCATGTAAAAAAGTTTGCATGAGAAATTTCCTTTCGTTCTTTTAGAGATTGGTTATTGGTTGTTGGAGATTGGCAACTCGTTCAATAACCAATCGCCAATCTCCAATCGCTATTTACTTCAAAAACGCCGGGAGCAGGGCGTAAAATTCGGTGGCTTTGACCACATCATCCAATTTCACTGAATCGAGAACGGTGTGGGCAGTTTCTTCATCGCCGGGGCCGAAACCGATGGACGGAATACCGGCTTTGCCTGCCCAGTAGATGCCGTTCGTGGAAAAATTCCATTTTCCGGCGGGTTTCGGTTCAAAACCGATGGCTTCGCGGGTGGCTTTTGCCGCCGCCACAAAGGGATGGTCTTCTTCAAACGCCCATGCGGGAAAATATTTATCTACCGGGAAGACGAAACCGGTGTAACTCGGTTCTTCGTAATACAGTTCTTCCACTTTAATGTCGTTCTTATGTTCGGGCGGGATGAGCGCTTCCACCTGCGCGATGACTTCTTCTTTTGTTTCGCCAAAGGTCATACGGCGGTCAATATAGATGGTGCATTCATCGGGCACGGCATTGATGGACGGCGTTTTTACTTCCATATCGGAAACGGTGATTTTCCCGTGTCCCAAAAATTCGTGGTCGCCCAATTTCGGTTCCAATTTGGAAATGCCTTCGATGACCGGCAGCATTTTGTAGATGGCATTATCGCCCAAGTGGTTCGATGCGGCGTGGGCGCTTTTCCCTTTGGCGGTCACTTTCATTTCCAGCCGCCCTTTGTGCCCACGATAGACATTCATTTTGGTCGGCTCGCCGATGACCACAAAATCGGGTTTGATGCCGGGGTCAACTTCCACAAAGGTGTTGGGGGCGATGCCGTCGCACCATTCTTCCATATTGCCGAAATACCACACGGTGATGTCATCCAGCAAACCGTATTTTTTCGCCAGGGCGATGCCATACACCATGCCGGGCGTGGAGCCTTTTTCGTCGCATGCACCGCGTGCATAAAGCACGCCGTCTTCCACTTTGCCTTTGAATGGGTCCCATTCCCACGCGTCGGGGTCGCCGATGCCGACGGTGTCGATGTGGCTATCGTACACCATCACTTTTGAGCCGTTCCCCATGCGCCCCATGATGTTGCCCATTTTGTCGAAACGGACTTCATCGAAGCCAAATTTTTTCATTTCCGCAGCGATTCGCTCGCCAACTTCTTTCAATTGTCCATCCATGCTAGGGATGGCGACGATATCGCGCATAAATTTAATGATGTCATCCCGTTGTGCTGCAACATCCTGCTGGATTTTTTGGACGAGTGTTTGGTCAATCATTTTTCATTTCCTTTCACCATTGATGAAATATGAGGTTATACTTGAAAATATTTAGATGGCTTCACGGCGCAGCAGTCGCAACCGCAGAAGGCTATCTTTAAAGTAGGAATATGATTTGAGGATGGGTTGATTTTCCTGATTGTAACCCACCTCGTCGAATGAAAGCAACGCCGAATTTGGCTTTAATGCCAGCAGGTTTTGCAATTCGGTGGTGGAGATGAGTGGCACAATTTCGCTGAGGTAGTATGACAAATGGAATTGTGTCAGGCCTGCAATCACCTGATACATCGGCACGCGAAATGTTTCGGCAGTATATGGCTGCTGGATGTATCGGGTGGGCAAGAAGTTTTCCACAAAAATGACGGGACGGCGATCGGCAAAAAATCGTTTTTTGACAACCAATACTGTTTCATCCGCTGGTAAATCGAGCTCTTTTGCCAGTTCTGGGGAGATGGGCTCGGTTTGGATATGGACAATTTCGTTGGAGGGTGTATAGCCATGTGCTTGCAGCATGGCTTCATACGTCCAAATTTCCTCAAGCCGGGTACGAATGCGGAGGCTGGCTTCGTTGACGAATGTACCGGCACCCTGTTTGCGGTAAATGGTACCTTCCAATTCTAGCCGGCTGAGTGCGTCGCGAACGGTGGTGCGGCTGACGCCCAACTCTTCAGCGAGTGAGGTTTCGGAAGGAATGCGGCCGTCTTCAAATTCATCGTTGATGATGCGCTGTTTGATATAGGATTTCGTTTGTTCCGTTAATGATGGGCTTCGTTTGAGCATAATTTTTTAGTTGTCATATTGTATAGTTGTATGACAACTTCATTTTACATCTAAGTGGGCAAGACGTCAATTTTGGGGTATAAAAAAAACGACTGCAAAAGCAATCGTTGTCATGGTGGCGGGAAGAAAGAAGAGGGGAGATATTGGCGGTGACCTACTCTCCCAGCGGGCTGCCCCGCAAGTACCATCGGCGCTGGTGGGCTTA
>JANTHQ010000096.1 GCA_024762375.1 Anaerolineaceae bacterium | reverse complement strand
CGTCGATTCGGGGCACAGGTGACGGTGATTGAGTTTGGCGAACAAATTGCCGTGCGGGAAGATGACGATGTTTCGCAGGCGTTGCGCGATGCGCTGGCGGCGGAGGGAATGGTTTTCCACACATCGGCGCAGGCAACCCGTGTGCGCCGCGATGCCGGCGGGCGCATCCGGCTGACGGTTCAGCCGCGTGACGGCGGCGAAAGTTTCGAGTTGGAAGGCTCGCATCTTTTGCTGGCGGCGGGGCGCGTGCCGAACACCGCCGCGCTGAATCTCGATGCGGCGGGTATCGCCAGCGAGCGCGGTTTTGTGACGGTCAACGACTATTTGGAAACCAATGTGCCGGGCGTGTATGCCCTCGGCGATGTGAAGGGCGGTCCCGCATTCACCCATATCAGTTACAACGATTTTCAAATTGCATACCACAATCTGTTTCACGATGAAAAATTATCCATCGCCGGGCGACTGGTGCCGTATGGGCTGTTCACCGACCCCGAATTGGGGCGGGTCGGCTTGACCGAGCGCGATGCTCGCGCTGCCGGATACAATATCAAAGTGGGGAAAATCCCGATGCGCTGGGTGGCACGCGCCATCGAGCGGAACGAGACTGCCGGTTTGATGAAAGTGGTCATTGATGCCGACACCGACCGCATCATCGGCGCGGCAATTTTGGGGCTGAACGGTGCGGAACTGGTGCAAACGCTGATGGCGCTGATGATGGCGGATGCCCCGTGGACGACTTTCTATCGTTCGGTGTACATCCACCCCACGCTCACCGAGGGCTTTTTCACGCTGATGGACAGCGTAAAATAACGCACTGTCCCCTTTTGATTTCTCACCCTGAGTAGCCCGCAGGGCGTATCGAAGGGTGGAAATCGGCAAACGTCAACAGAACCTGCCGCTACGAATCACCCTTCAATTTTGCGGAAAAAATCAATTTGAATTTCTCAACTTTCGGCGCGACCACCATCTGGCAGTATGGCTGATGCGGGTTGCGCCGAAAATAGTTTTGGTGGTAATCCTCGGCGGGATAGAATTCCGCCAGCGGCGCAATTTCGGTGACGATGGGGTTTTTCCATGCGCCGGATGCATCCGCTGCCGCCTTCGATTCCTCCGCGATACGGCGCTGTTCATCGCTGTGATAAAAAATCACCGAGCGATACTGCGTGCCCACATCTGCGCCCTGCCGGTTGAGCGTGGTTGGGTCGTGGGTTCGCCAAAACACATCCAGAATTTCCGCGTATGAAATCACTGCCGGGTCGAATGTGATTTGTGCCACTTCGGCGTGCCCGGTCGAACCGGTGCAAACCTGCTCGTATGTCGGGTTGGGCACGTGTCCGCCCGCATACCCCGATACCACCGATTGCACACCCGCCAAATTTTGATACACCGCCTCGACGCACCAAAAACATCCCGCACCGAGTGTCGCTTTTTCTAACTTCTCTGCCATCATTCACCTTCCAAATCAATGTATAGAAATTATAGCCGCAGTTTTGGCAGAACCAAGTTGTGTGCTATGGTTTCTGCCATAAAAATTGGGGTGAGATTGTATGTTGGCACATCGAAAATTGATTTTCATTGCCGCTTTTGTACTTTTGTTGATTTTTCCGGCGGCAGTTTGGGCGGATGGCCCACCCGGCGTACCGATTCTCGCGCCGGATGGCAGCCGGCGAGTTTGGGTGCACAGCGAATTCGGCGCGGCGGAACTCTGGTTCGCCGCAGGGAACACCCCCGCCCGCCGAATCTTGTCTCTCCCCGGCGAAATTATCACCGGTGTGCGCTGGTCGCCCGACAGCCGCGCGCTGGCGTTCATCCGCACCCCGCTCGGCAACGCCACCGATGCCCGCAGCGAACTGTGGCGGCTCGATATTGCCGGAAACCGTCTGACCCGATTGACGCGCAACAACCTGCCCGACCATTCGCCGCGCTGGGCGGCAGACGGGCGCACCATCACCGTGCACCGGGGCGAAAAAACGGTGTCGCTGCCCGCCGACCGCCTTTCGGTGGACGACACCCCCGCGCGCCCGCCGGAAATTTCACCCCTGCGATTGACTCGCACCGCCGCGCTGACCGAACCCGTCGAAATTCGGGTCATCCACAGTGAATTTAACATCTGCCGCGCCGATACCCCCGTCGGGCAAATTGATACCATCCCGTTTGAGGAATATGTGAAACGGGTTGTGCCGCACGAAGTTTTCCCGTCGTGGGATGCGGCGGCACTGCAAGCGCAAGCCGTCGCCGTGCGAACCTATGGGTGGTATCACTATCTGCGAGACCCCGCCGCCGAATGGCACGTGACCGATTGGGTGGACTATCAATATATGTGCGATACCACCGACCCGCGCACCGATGCCGCGGTGGATGCCACCGCCGGCGAGTATCTGGCATTTTTGGGCACGCCGATTGTCGCCATGTACAGTGCCGAAAACGGCAGCCCCACCCAAAATAACCCGTATGCGGAATACCTCCGCGCGGTGGATGACCCCGTTTCATTCGGCGAAATGCGGCTGGGGCACGGATATGGTATGGGGCAGTGGGGCGCGCAACGCTGGGCGAGTCAGTATGGTTGGGATTATGCCGCCATTCTGCGCCACTACTATTGGAATGTGTCGCTGCGAGCCGGGGCAGTGCTGACCGATACCGCGCCGCCGAAAGTGTCGCTGGTGGAACCGTGGCGCGGTTTTTGGGTGACCGGCAACCGGCTGGGCGTGACTTTCAGCATGTTCGATGCGAGCAGCGCTATCACCGAAACCCGTTTGGGCTGGACGACCCCGTTTTCTGCCGAAACCATTTTTCAATCTGATGGAGCCGCCGACCGGTTCGCCATCGCCCCGCCTGCACTGACCGAAGGCACGCCACTGACGCTCACCGCAGTGGTGACCGATGCCACCGGCAGGCGTGCCGCATCGACGGCGCTGCCGCTGAAAATTGACCGCAGCGACCCCACCGCCCGGTGGACGGGCGGCAGCGCGGTGCTGACCGGCTCGCTGGCGCTCACACCGACCATCGCCGCGCACGATGACACGTCCGGCGTGTCGCTGCTGGCGGTGGGAGATGCGGCATGGTTGTGGGAAGGGGAAACTTTCGACCGCGTTCTAACGGGCGGGGCGGAACCGGGGCAGGTCATCAGCGATACCGCCGCGCTGAACGGGCAAGCGCTGCGGGTGGCGCACGATTCGCCGGGGGTATGGCAGATGGCTGCCGCATTGCCGGGCGGCAAACCATACCGCGCCTATTTTCGGCTGAAAACCGATGATGCGACCCTGTTCGACCCGGTGGCAATTTTGCGGGTGTGGGCGGGTGGTTCGCTGGTGGGCATCCGCCGAGTGGCGGGCATCGATTTTCGCCGGGCAAATGAATATCGGGAATTTCACGTGGATTTCGTTCTGCCGGACAGTGGTTCGGTGGCGTTGCCATTTTCGGTGGAGGCTGAATTTCCGGGCACGGCAGACATCACCTTCGACCGGGTGGCAATTTTCAACTACCCGATTCCGTTCCAGCCCGAAATTCCCGCCGGTGCGCCGCTCAATCTGCGGGCGAAAGTGATTGACGGCGCGGGAAACGTCTCGGCGGATGTGCTGGCATTCCGTGCGACACACGCCGTCTATCTGCCGCTGGTGTTGAAATGAAACTCATCCCATTATTGCCTGCAAAATCCACAGGGCAGTCATCCCGGCGGCAATCGTCCACAGCATATTTTTGGTGGCAACCGCAGCGATAACCGCCACAATGCCCGCCACAAATCGTTCATTACCCACCGAGATGGCAATTTGCCCGTTTTTCATCAAAAACGATGGCAGAATTAGCGCCGTCAGCACGGCGACGGGCACAAATTTCAGCGCCTGCTCGAACCAGTGGGGCATTCGTTTTTTCCCCAGCAGCAAAATGAACGATGCCCGCAGGGTAAACGTGCCCAATGCCGCCAGCAGAATAATGGCCCAAATAGTAAAATCAGTCATGATTGCGCTCCTCGGGTGAGGATGGTTTCGCTCAGCCATCCGGCAAAAATACCGACCAGCGCGGCGGTGATGAGCCCCAGATTGAAAGGCATATTGGCGGTGAGCATCACCGTGATACCGGCGACGGTTGCGGCAACGATGGCGGCACGGCTGTTGACCACCGGAACCAGCAGCGCCAAAAATGTCAGCGGCACGGCAAAATCAAGCGACCAACTTTCGGGCACTTGCGCACCCAAAAAAATTCCTGCTAGCGAGCCCAATTGCCATGTGGTCCACAACGCGGCTGACGCGCCCGCGTAGAACCATGGCTTGTGTGGGGTTTCGGGGTTTTGGGTGAATTTGGCGACGGACAGCGCGTAGGCTTGATCGGTGAGGATATACGACAGCAGGGCACGCTTCCATGCGGTAACTTTTTTCAAAAAGGGTGCCAGCGATGCGCTGTACATCACAAACCGTAAATTGATGATGAATGCGGTAAAAACGATAACAATCGGAGTTGCACCCGTGCCGATGAGTTGCGCCACCGCCAGTTGAGATGCACCGGCGAACAGTATGGTTGCCATGCCGATGGCTTGGGCCGGGTTCAGCCCGGCTTCAATGGCGACAATGCCGGAAATGGTGGCAAAGGGCAAAACCCCCAACAAAATCGGCGAAATGGCTTTTGCTCCGGAAAAAAATTGCGTGCGTGCTGTCATAACGAATCCTAATCAATTTAAATGCAGACAAACTTGCAAAAACTGTTATAATATAGATACTGCGTATAAATTGCGCAAGCACCGGCTGCGGTTGTGAGGCGTTGGCTATGAAAAAATATCTGAATCTTTTTGCGCTGATTATTTTCGTCGGGTTGGGGGCGTGCAACATTCTTGTCTCGCGCGACAATACCCCACCGCCGGAAAACCCGCCCGCGGCGCAGATGTTACCCGTTTTGCCCGGCTATGATACCGTGGAAGGCGAAACGCTCACCGGGTATATCGGCAAAGCGGCGGGCAGCGATTTTTTCGACAATAAACCCGATTTGAAAGCAATGGTCACCAAAGCCGATGCGGTCATCGCCTGCTATCAGCAAGTGGGTGCGGTGCGGGCACGGCTGTACAGTAGCCAAACCGAACCATGGTCGGCGGGCGCAGTCGCCATCGGCGATAAAAAAGCGATGCTCAGCCCGACCAATCTGTTCAATTGTGTCGGCGGCGGCGCAGAACCGAAATTCCAAACGCAGGGCGTAAAAATCGAGCCGTGCTCGGCGCATTATACCCTGACGAAAGACGATAACGAATTTTATATTTTATATGTCGGCACCACCACCGATATTTGCCACGATTTTTGCGCCAATCTGGAAGGCTGCACGGCGCATTAAAATGTTTATCCACCGGCGAAAAAAGAAAGGAGGTAAAAAAATTGCATCCGCCGGATAAATTTTATTTTCACAGTGAGGGAAATTATGACTCGAAAGAACGGATTTATATTTTTTGCACTTATTTTTTTGTTGATGAATTTGCTGTATGGAACGACCGCTTTTGCCGACGACCCCACCCCCACACCCCCGACTGTTCAACTGGGCACACCCATCAGCCAAACAGCGAACAACTTTTTCCGCATCAACTATACCGGTTGCGGCGGCGTTACCGCGCCGGTGGTGAATTCCGGTTACGAGCAGCAGGTGCTCGATTTGGTGAACAGCGAACGCGCCAGTAACGGGCTGCCGCCGCTCAAACGGATGGATTCGCTGAATGGGGCATCGCGCTATCACGGTGTTGATTTGGCTCAAGATGATTACTTTGAGCATGACAGTTACGACCGGGTGAACGGCAATTTGCAGTATGTTTGTGGAACTTGGGACAGGGTGCTGAGTTACTATGGCAGCGACTGGCGTTCGCTGGCAGAAAATATCGCAGCGGGGTACGCAACGCCAAACGATGTGATGGATGCCTGGATGACCAGCGATGGGCATCGGCACAACATTCTGAGCGCCAACGTGTGGGAAATCGGCATCGGTTATTACGAAGGGACGGGAACATACTACCGCTACTGGGTGCAGGATTTCGGGCGAAAAAGCGGTCGCTACCCGGTCATTATCAACCGCGATGCGGCGTCAACATCCAGCCAAAACGTGCAACTGTACATTTACGGCGCAGGCGATTTCGATGAAATGCGCCTTCGCAACAATGATGGCACGTGGACGGGCTGGATGCCGTTCCAATCAAACTATGATTGGACGATGGACGGCTATACCGGCAACCAAACCGTCACGGTCGAAATGCGGCGCGGCAGTTCCACCGCCACCAGCAGTGATTCGATTTATGTCGATTTGCCGTTTCCGCGGTTGGGTGGTTTGCCCACTGAGTTGGGATTTTTGTACAGCCGTGCCGACTCTGGCGAGCTGGTTCCGGCACAACATCGTATTTCGCCCACCAACACCAACACCACCGAATCACTCAACTGGCAAGCGAGCGATAATGTTAACTGGCTGTCGCTTTCGCCCACCAGTGGCAGCACGCCCGGCACGCTGATTGTTCGGCCGGTGAATTTGAACAGTTTGACGCCCGGCACATACAATGGTACGGTTACCGTGAGCGTTACCAACCCCACCAACACACTCAACTCACCGACCCAGATTTCGGTGCAAACAGTGGTGGTCAATGTGCCGTTGAAAAAGGTTTTTCTGCCGATGATACAGCGCTAAAAAGGAGTAATGTGTGAATTTTCGAAAACTGATCTTCGGTGGATTATTGATTGCCCTGCTGGCTGCCTGCGGGGTGAATGCTCCTGCTGCCCCACGTGCGGTGACGCTGCCGCCATCGCCGGCCGTGGCATCACCGACTGACACGGCAACCCCCGCACCCACCGAACCGCCAACCGCAACCCCCGTGCCTTCCGCCACCCCGACACCGCCGTTTACCCCCACACCCACTGCCAC
>JANTHQ010000095.1 GCA_024762375.1 Anaerolineaceae bacterium | reverse complement strand
TGTGACCGGCACATGATTGGTGGCATCCAGCGGGAAAATCGTCAGCGGCAATCGCATTTCAATCAATTTGCGTGCCGCGACAGGGTCCCAAAACACATTCCATTCTGCGCTGCCATCGTGAGCAAAGGTGCGCACATTGCCCGGCACATCGAGCGCGCCTGCCATCCACACCACCTCGGCGATGTTTTGCCGCAGGTCGGGGTGCGCTTCGAGCGCGGCAGCCAAGTTTGATGCGGGGCCGGTCATCAAAATTGTGACCGGTTCGGCAGCCGCCGCGAGTTGTTCGGCGAGAAATGCCCGCGCCGGCAATGGCGACAGCGGCACAGACTCAAGCGGGCGGGCCAGCATTTCCGGCAGGGCATTGATGATACGCGGTTGGGCACGCCATTCGGCGGGAAAGGCATTGATGCCGTGCAAGTCGCCGACGGCAATGGGAATTTCGCTTCGCCCGAAAATACCGCATATTTTGGCGGTTGCTTCTGCCGCCCAGTCCAAATAACAATCGGCGGGGGTGATGCACACACCGCGCAAATTGATGTGCGGCATGGTCAGCACCAGCATCAGCGACAGCAGGTCATCAACCCCGCCATCGTGATCCATCAGCAAAGCGGTACCGGTCATTCTGGCAGCGCCACCGCCGCAGAAGCGGGCATATCTTTCGGTGTGGCTCCGGCCATCAACAGCCCCAACTGTTCTTTTGTCACATCGGCGGCTTTAACGACAGCCACAATTTTACCTTCAAACATTACCGCGATACGGTCAGACAGCGCGCGGATTTCGTCCAATTCGGTCGAAACCAGCAGCACGGCCGTGCCGCCATCACGCTGTTCAACAATGCGGCGGTGGATGTATTCAATGGAACCGACATCCAGCCCGCGAGTCGGCTGCGAGGCGATGAGCAATTTGTTCGGGCGTGAAAATTCGCGGGCCACAATTACTTTTTGCTGGTTGCCGCCGGAGAGTGTTCCGGCGGTGGCAAAAATGCTCGGTGTGCGAACGTCATATTCCTTCACCCGTTTTTCTGCCTCTTCGATGATTTTTTCTTCATCCATCACTACCCCCCGCGCAAACGGCGGGCGATAGTATGTGTTCAATACCATGTTGTCTTTGATGGGATAGCTGAGTACCAGCCCGTCTCGCTGGCGGTCTTCCGGCACGTGGCCCACACCCATTTCGGTAACCGCGCGCGGGGTAGCATTGGCGATTTCTTTGCCCAGCAGCCGGATAGAGCCGGTATAAACTTGCCGCATGCCGGTCAACGCTTCGACCAGTTCTGTTTGCCCATTGCCCTGCACCCCGGCGACACCCAGCACTTCTCCGGCACGGAGTGTGAATGAAATGCCGTTGACGGTGATATTTTCGCGGTCGTCTTTCACCACCAAATTTCGCACCGAAAGTACCGGTTCCTGCGGGTGGGCTTCATCTTTGTGCACGGTCAGTTCCACCGCACGCCCGACCATCAATTCCGCGAGCGATTGCTCGGTGGATTCTTCCGGCGTGACGGTTCCAACAGTTTTTCCGCGCCGCAACACGGTAATGCGGTCGGCAACGGCCAGCACTTCTTTTAATTTGTGGGTGATGAAAATGATGGAAATGCCTTTGGCAACCAGCGATTGCAGGATGTTAAACAGTTCTTCCACTTCCTGCGGGGTCAATACGGCGGTTGGCTCATCGAGAATGAGAATATCGGCATTGCGATAGAGTACTTTTATGATTTCTACCCGCTGCTGCACACCGACCGGCAAATCTTTGATATAGGCCTTGGGGTCAACATCCAACCCGTGCTGGGCAGAAATTTCGCGGATTTGGCTGGCGACGGAATGTTTGTCGAGAAAGATGCCGTTTTTGATGGTTTCCTGCCCCAGCATCACATTTTCGGCAACAGTGAGCACCGGCACGAGCATAAAATGCTGGTGAACCATCCCAATCCCCTGCGCGATGGCATCGGTCGGGCCGTGAATTTCAACCCGGTTGCCACGAATGAAAATTTCGCCTTTGGTGGGTTTGTACAACCCGTACAAAATGTTCATCAGCGTGGTTTTGCCCGCGCCGTTTTCGCCGAGCAGCGCGTGAATTTCGCCCGGCATCAGGGTTAGATTAACATTATCATTCGCCAATACGCCCGGAAACTGTTTGGTGATTCCGCGCAATTCAAGAACGGGAATATCCGGCATAAAGAACCCTCGTCTGTGTGATGGCAAGCACCATCAGGTGATTTTTTCGCGCACTTTTGCGCTGAGATAATCGAGACTGGCGACCACGATTGCGATAGCAATCATGTTGACGCTTGCCTGTCGATATTTTAGCAAATTGATGTTTTGGCTGAGTAAAAAGCCGATACCACCGCCGCCACCAAACCCGATGATGGTGGACATACGCACGTTGATGTCCCACCGGTATAACGTAAACGCGATGTACGGCGGCACAATCTGAGGAATCACGGCGTAAATAATGGTTTGCAGTCGATTTGCGCCTGTGGCGGTAATGGCTTCGATGGGCCCGGTAGAGATGTTTTCTACCTGCTCGGAATAGAGTTTGCCCAGCGCGACGATGGTGTGCAATCCCAGTGCCATAACCCCGGCAAATGGACCGATGCCAACCCACACCGCAAACGCCACCACCATTACCAGTGGCTCAATCGAGCGAAACGTGTTCATTATAGTACGAAGTACATAATAGACAAACATTCCGGTGGGAATTTCGCGGTCGGGGTCAATAACCAGCGCGAGTACGGCCAGCAATACGGCGCCGATGATAGCCGGCCAAACAATGACCTGTGACAGTTCGCCAAATTCATAAAACCAGTTTAATGTGGCCGCAATCAGCCCGAATAAAATTGCGCCGGCCAGTGCCGCCAGCACGAAAGCCAGAATGCGTTTTGTCAATCGGGGCAATTTTGGCAGCAACGGCTCCAAAATGCGATTCATCGGCGGATTGAGAGAGAACAGTCCGACAAATGCACCCAACGCCGGTAAACCGAGCACAATCGCATCAGAGAAAATGAGCAAGAAATTGCCGAAGAATGACCATGCGCCGAGTGTTTGTTTCAGGGTCAACCCGGTTTGACGCCCCAGTTGCCCCAACGCAGAAAGCAGCACAACTGCAACCGCGGCGATAATTATGGCCAACACCCAGCGCTGGATGGTTTTCCAGAAGGTGTTGCTCGATGAGGCTGCTTGTGCCACTGCCAATCCGACCAGCGGCAGCGCCCACAGCGCAGTCTCGCCCGGTGGTGGCCCGGCCCCAACCAGTTGTGCGCCGACCGCAGCCAGTTTCACGACAATCAAATATCCCAGATAGCCGCCAATGGGCATGATGACCAGCGAGGCCATAAACCGGGTAAAGTTGCTGGTTACCTGAAGCATCAGGTTTCGCGCCGCCAAAAAGCTGATAGGCACAGCTAAAATCACGCCGAAAGTGGTCGCAATGAACGCCAAAAAGACGGTTTCGATGATTTTCTCCCACGTCTGTTTCAGCGCTTCACTCGGTTGCGGCGCGCCAACGCGCCGGTTCACCACGGCTCGGATTTTTTGGACATTTTCCGACAACCGGTCTGATTTTAACGTTACTTCTTCTGAAAATGTGCCGTCGGAATTGGTAGTTACGGTGTTGCTTGCCAGCTTCAATTCGACTTCATCTTTGACGGTGGGTGCAAATGGCACAAAGAAGATGAAAACATCTTCGCCCGGTCCGAAGCCGGTACCGGTAACCGTAATTTTCTCGCCGGGTTGCGCGCAATAGCTCGAAAGTGAAATTGTCGGTTGTCCGGCTTCTGCGGGGGGGATGGGGGGCGGCGTCCCGGTACACGGAACGATGATGGGGGCATCAACCGTGAGACGGTCAATTTCGTAACTTATCAAATCGGGATGCGCCAGCCCGCGCAAAATATTTGTCAATTGCTCTTGACGTTTGGCTTCCTGCGGCTTCTCTAAATCGACTTTTGTCACTTGCAGGCCAAACGCATACACGATAATGATGGCAACGACTAACGCAATCCGGCCCAAAATGCGCAAAAAACTTGGCGATGATTTGTTCATTGGTGGCACCTACCTTCGCAGTGATGATTGGTGTTAACCAATTCGCTGCGCTTCCTCTCCGTAAATTTCCTTGAAACGTTCGTCATCAATTTCTTGCGGCGAACCATCAAACACCAGATTTCCATCTTTTAATGCAACCACCCGGTCCGCATACCGCTGCACCAAATCTAAAAAGTGCAAACTGCAAATGACGGTGATGCCTTCATCGCGCAGTTGTTCCAGGTATTGCATGATGCTGTGCGCCAGCACCGGGTCGAGGCTGGCGACCGGTTCATCGGCGAGCATAATGGACGGCTCTTGCATCAATGCGCGGGCGATACCCACTCGCTGCTGTTGCCCACCGCTCAATTCATCGGCGCGAACATAAGCTTTGTCTTTAATGCCCACCCGGTCGAGTTGTTTGAGCGCCATCGCAATATCTTCTTTTGAAAAACGGTTGATGAGACTCCACATCGGGTTGGTGTAACCGAGCCGTCCCGCCAGCACATTGGTTATCACCGGCGAACGGAGCACCAAATTGAAATGCTGGAATATCATGCCGATGCGGCGACGAATGCGGCGCAATTCATCGGGTTGGGCGGCGGTCACATCGATGCCATCCAAAATTACCTGCCCGGAGGTCGGTTCGATGAGGCGGTTGATACAGCGCAGCAGCGTGGATTTTCCGGAACCGCTCAACCCGACAACCGCCAGAAACTGCCCCTGTGGTACGGTGAAACTCACGTCATCCAACGCCAGCACCGTGTTATCATAAATTTTGGTCAAGTGTTTAATTTCGAGCATAAAAAACATCCCCCAATGCGGGTTGATGAAATGTGCAAAGTTACTCACCTTACGCAGTCTGAGATTTAACAAAATCAAAAATGACTAAATTTTGGGCGAAAACCGGATATTTTCGGTTTCCCCCATCCCCCCTGTGTCCCCCCTTCCCATATGGGGAAGGGGGGAGTGAGAGAGAGCGAGGGGGCAAAATTTCGTATACCGGAATGTTAATCCGTGTCAAATTTTAAACTGCGTAACGTCAGAAAGTTACAAAAAGTTGGGCAGGAAGGGGATACCTTCCCACCCAACACGGTTATTCTATACTAACTCGCAGTGTGTTGTGTCCCGGTATCAACCACCAAAAATGTCTTCTTCGGTATAACCCAGCACGTCAATCAGTTTGCGGACGGGGTCATAGAACGAGTCGCCGACCGGTTCCACGCCTGTCCAGTTGTAGAACTGGTCGGAGCAGATGGACTGTTCACACTGTTCTGAACCGGCGAACACAACCAGCGCATTCAAAATGCGGGTGCGCAAGCCTTGCGGGAAGTCGGGGCCAAAGCTGACGGTGTCATTCGGGATTTTATCGCCGATTTTCAGGATGCGGACTTTTTGCACAACATCGGGTGCGGTTTCGACCACAGATGCGCGAGCATCCAAAATACGGACATCACCGGCATACAGTTTGCCTTTGTCGTTGGCGGCGGCGGTCATCGGGTCATACGGTTCGGGATCCATACCGTAATACCATTTACCATCGGGCAGCAATGGCGGGGAGAAGTAGGCGGTGGCAAAGTCCACTTCGCCGTTGTACACTGCCAGCACGGCTGCACCGTGTCCACCGGCTTCTACAATTTCACCCGGTTCGATGCCATTGGCTTTAAATTCGGCACTGGGATAGAGGAACCCGGACGTTGAACCACGATCCGGCACGGCCCATTTTTTGCCTGCCAAATCAGCCAGTGATTGATAGGGGCTGTCGCGCTGAACCAGATATTCCTGCGTGTACCACGACAAGCCATAGCGCACGGCTGCGCCGCCAACTTCCACGCCACAGCGATTGTTTGCCAACACATAACCCAACGCGGGGATGAAGCCCATCGTGTTTTCGGGTGCGGCACACATCGCTTCGATGGTGGCGGCATAACTGGTCGGCACACTAACCTCAAAGGTCAAACCGGTGGCTTGTTTCAAAGCGTCTGCCATCACTTCGCCACCGCTGACAATTTGGCCCGCGTCCACTGACGGCACAAAAAGTACCTGAATCGGGTTTTCCGGGCTGCCGAGTTCACCGGCGGCAGGTGTTTGCGCCGCGAGCAGTACGGCAGCTTCATCAGTTGAGGGGATGTAGAGTTTCTGGCCCACTTCAATGATATTGGGGTTATCAATGTGGGTATAGCTTGAATCTGTTTCGGCTTTGGCGTTGGTTGCTTCCCAAATGGCGGGCCATGCAAAAATGTCCCCCAGGAATTTATCGGCCAATTTACTCAGCCAGTCGTCCTTCTGAACAACATAATCTGTCCCTCCCTCTGCGCCGACCATCGGGACGGCCATAGAGAAAAGAATTACCACTAGTAACAAAACACTCAGTACCCTTTTCATAAACCTCTCCTTTTGTTTATTAATTTATGGGTTGAATGAACCACTGGTGATTTGTAATTGCTGCTCTGCAATTACTATGCCTTTTTAGGTTAGCAACCACCAAACGTGTCACTATTATAGTCGATAATAATATTAAACGCAAAAACTTTTTTGGAAAGATTAACACAATTCTAATATTCATTTAAACCTAATTTAATGTTCCGGTTGGAAAATTTAGGGTGGAAAACATAATACCACAGGCAGAATGGAGGAGCCTATGATTGACGTTCAGCATTTGAGCAAATCTTACGGGACAATTCAAGCCCTGAAAGATGTCAGTTTCCACATTGACGATGGCGAAATCGTCGGCTTGCTCGGTCCGAATGGCGCCGGGAAAACCACCACCATCAAAACCCTGACTGGCTACCTGCAGCCCGAAAGCGGCACGGTGCTGGTGGATGGCATCGACGTGCTCACCCACCCCCGCGAGGTGCAG
>JANTHQ010000094.1 GCA_024762375.1 Anaerolineaceae bacterium | reverse complement strand
AATGATATGCAGGTTTTTACCAAAAAAATAGCCAATGCTACCCGCCGCAATTGCCCACGTAACACCCCCCAGCATGTTATACAGAAAGAATATCCGTGCAGGCATTTTATTGATACCGGCCAGGTAAGCTGCAAGCATCCGCAAAAGCGGCACAAACCGTGCCAGAAACACGGTCCGATGTCCGTGTTTGGCAAAGAATACCTCGCTCTTCTTCAACTTTTCATCATCCAAAAAGCGAAGACGTGCGAGAATTTTCTGCCCATGTCTTTTGCCCAAAAAGAAGGCGATGTTATCGCCGATGATGGCGCCGGTTGCCGCGGATAAAATTACGGCCACAATATTTAGTTGACCCGTTGCCGCAATGGCGGCACCAATGATTAAAATTGTCTCGCCGGGCGCGGGAATGCCCATACTCTCCAACCCGATACCCAGCGCGACAATGGGATAGCCAAAAGTTTGTATCAGTTGTTGCCAGTTCATACGCTAGACGTTCTTTTTGCTTTTTGAAAATAGAAAAATTCCATAATGATAAGCCATAGTGTACCAATCGCCAGTGCCCCTAAAATATCGCTGGGGTAATGGACACCCAGATAGACTCGGCTGAATGCGACAAGAATGACCCAGATTCCGGCAGCCAGCGCCCATAGCCGGTATCCCCATCGCCAAAAAAGTAATGCCAAAAAACCGTAAAATGCCAGCGCTGCCATCGTGTGCCCGCTGGGAAAACTGTAGCTGTGCTCAACGGTTATCGGCGGAAAGACGTTTGGGCGAGGGCGGGAGAAAATGGTTTTGAGCAACCAGTTAATTGCTGTCGCCACCACTAGCGAGAGCGTGAGGCTACCGGCCTCGAGTTTTTTCCGCCGAGCCCACAATATCGCCACCGTTGCGAGAGCGATCAATGGCAGATATTTTCCGGCTGAATTGGTAATGCCGATAAATACCGTATCCAACCACGGACGGCTGAATTGATGGATTGCCAGCATTGCGGGCGCGTCCCAACTGAACCCTTCTCGAAACCAAACGTCGTCAGCAAGTTTAAGAAAGGTGTACCCGGCAAGTAAAAATATTATGCTATTTACCGCCAGCATTTGGCGTGAATAGCGGTGTGCGAAATTGGATAATGTGTGCCGTATTGTTGATGTGTTCAATTGTTTTTTCCTACCAGTGAAATTTTTGCATTAAAAATAGGAATGCTATCGCAGAAATTACCCCGCCTACGATAGCCCCGGCAACGACCTGCATTAGCGTATGGCGCTTTAAGCGTATTCTTGCCCAACCGACCACCGGAACCAGCGCAGAAAGTATCAGCACCGATTCGCTATGGATAACTGCCATCACCGCGGTTGCGGACATAATGGTCGCGCTGTGAAAACTGATTTTCCAGCGCGTGGTAATGAGCCCCAGTAAAACCAGTTGCCCGATGATGACATCCACCAGCAACAACATCACCGGTGGTGCATGAAGCAACCGTAAAATGAATAAACTGACCACTAGCCAACTGAAAATGACAACCATCGGTTTCAGTCGTTTTTCACGGTCCGGCATATATATATCAGCCAGATAACCTGTTTTTACCAGATACGCGATATAACCGATGGGCAGAACCGCGGTAATCCCCAGAGTGATCCCCATCCAACGAAACGTATCAGCCCAACTGTTTAGATTGAAAAAAACAAATTCGCAGGCCACGAAAATAACAACAAATACCGGATTTACAATGGCCGATATCAGTGCTGCCAGTTTGTCTTGGGTGTTAAGTTGTTTTTCCACTCGTTCAATCATACCCTATCCCCTGTGCAATTTCAAGAAACTTCTGAAATTCGGACGGCGCGCACCGGGTATCGATGTTCCAGCCACAACCACGCCACACCACCGGCAACCCGGGGCAGCCAGTAATCGGTTAAGCGGTACGCCAGGGCAATGATGACCGCGACTTCGGGGGCAATGCCGAACTGTGCATACAATACCGCCAGCGAAACTTCTGCCAACCCAACGCCGCCCGGGAGCGCCCCCAATGAATTTACGCCAACCGTCAAGGTATAAATGAGCAGCATGGTGAATAGTGGAATTTGCTGGCCCAGAGCATAAAAACACATCATCAACCCCAATGCCTCGAACCCGGAGCGAGCCAATAAGAGTGCGCCGATAACGTATGGTTTATGTTTTACCAGCGCGATGGATTCTGAAGTCAGGTATCGTGTGCGCTGAAAAATTACCGTGCTGGGCCAGTCTCCAAATAGTTTTGGCCACTTTTGCAGAATTACCGTATCCCAAAATTGCGCCAGTTTGACCCACAATCGGCGTGTAGTTTGTTTGAATTTTTTTGTGCGCCAGGCAAATATCGCGCCCAAAATTATCGCCGTACCGGAGAGAAATACTGATATTTCTTTTGCCAAAAGGTTTTGTCCCTGTAACCCTCCGAGGGCGACAATCACAAAAACCGGAATTGCCAGCAAAATAATGCTGGTAACAATAAGCACCATTTCGATAACCGTGGAAACCGTCGAAACATCGCCGGAAACGCCGTGTGGTTTCAGAAGGCGCACCCGCAAAACGGCGCCGCTGATTGTCGCCGAGGGCACAGCCGCTTCGATGAATGCCATTGCCAGTTGGATGACATATTGTTTACCCCATGGCACATCTGCGCCATAATGTTGTAAGATAATTTTATTGAGTGTGGTAATCGTTCCGTATGCCATTGCTTGCCATATTAATGCCAGTATCAACCAGCCCCATTGGGCTTGCTGCAATACCGAATGAATGTCGTGCAGTGGTGAGTTCTTTCGAAAAAGGAAAAGCGCAAGCAATGCAACCACTGCCACACCTGTAATGGATTTTATATAACGTTTCATAATGACAACCTCGCTTGCACCCACTTGATGAACGTGCCGTATGATGACGTGTGCCCTGTTGCGGCATCAGGGATGGCAATGGTTGTGAACGGCGGAAATACACTGTTGGGTGGAATAATATCAAATACTTCGCTATCACTTTGAGCACTATCTGCTAAAATTGCACCTGCAGACCATTTTTGGCTTTTATAGCATGCCAACGCAGCTTGCTTTTTTTTCTGAATCGCCGGTGTCAGCGGAAACCGAACCCAGGTGCGGAAAGGCCCGTTAAATCGTTGAGGAAGTTTCAGCTGGCCTGTTCGTAATGTTACGCTAACGGGGAGTGGACGTGTCCGCATCCATACCGGATACGCGAGCATCGCTGGTGGTGAGATCTGTTTTTCCAAAGAATAAATAGTAGCAGCCAAGGCGATAAAATGTGCCATAGCCAAGTGATCGGGGTGTGCGTCCAGCGGATGGGGCATAATGATGGTCGTGGGACGAAATGTGCTGAGACAGCGCAAGAGCAGTTTCATCAACCCCAAACTTGTGTATGCTACCGGCAAACAATTTTTGGATTGTTGATTGGATGAATATCCGGTTGTGGGGGACTGATATTCGGTTGATGATTCCCAGGAATTTTTCCAAATTTGGCGTAATCCGCCATCGGGAAACCCCCAGTATTCGATTTGGTCTGAATGCAATCCCAAATAAATTAATGCACTGAGGCTTTCGTATTGACGCTTGTCTGCCAATTGTCGCATACCGGTTGGCGAAAATGGCGACTTTTTTTGTGCAATAGCCGACAACCGGGAACCGTCGCCATTGGTTGCAACCACTACCCTCACAGCATTATTTGGAAATTGTGCGGCTGTGGCTGCAATAACACCCCCGCCACCCAACACCTCATCGTCAGGATGTGGCGCAAATACAAGCAATCGTTCATCGGTTTTAATGTGCATCACCGGCAAGTCGTTGATTTGGATTGTGTTGCTTTGCGATGACAATGTATTGGAGAAAAACGGTGAAGATTGTTTTAGGCGAGCCATAATTATTGCCCTAACATCCTTCGGCTAAAAGTCAGCACCGGTTGGTGTTCAATGGATGAGGGGAAAAACGTTGCGCGTTTTTTCCAAATAAACATCCACGTTGAAAGAATTTGGCCATACATCGCCCGGCGATAGTTAATTCCGGCCAGTCCGTGTCGTTTTTGTTCTTTCATAACATGGGAGACGCCGGTCCAGTAAACTTTTTTGATTTTCCATTTCTGAATTTTGGCGAAAACCGTCAAACCAACCTCCACGCCAAACCGGCGTTCAGTTAAGGGCATTAACATCGCTTCCGCCGCCGAACGCCGCAAGCAGCGCTGCCCGCTCAAATTCGGGGTTAGTTTGTGTGAAGCGTCGGTAAGCAGCCGCCCATGCCGAAACAGAGCCAGTGTCATATCATAGAAACCCATCTCTACGGGATGATACAGTAACCATAGGTGATTGGGCTGTAAATCAATTAAATCGGCATCCAGAAAAATGACATAGTCGGTTGTCAGAGCGCGTACGCCGAAATACATTGCGGCTGCTTTACCCTGATTTTCGGGAGACCGTAACGGCAGCACCCGTGGGTCTCTTAGTGCGTACCGTTCTGCAACTGCTAGGGTATTGTCACTCGAGCCGTCATCCACAACAATGATTTGGGTTAGCCATCTAGTTTGGGTAACCGATTGCAGTACTTTCGATAGGTTTTCCTCTTCATTAAAAGCCGGAATAATAACTCCTACTGTGCTTTGCGCCTTGGTTGTGGTTTCTGACATCATACGCCTCACTTTTCACAAATTTACATCTACAATAATCTCTGTGTTGTTTAGCTTTATTTAATACCCTAAAGGTAAATCTCAGTTTAAGTGAGAGAAAACGCCCAATATTATTTTCAATATGGGGCGTTTTCCGTGCTACTTATTTGCTAAATTGATGGGTGATGGGTTTATTTACCGACGGCATCTTCCACAGAGGGTGCTTCGTTGGCGTCATCGGGTTGCCCCTGGCTTTCAAATTGTTCCTGCACGCCATCGTTGTCCGCTTGGCCGCCTTCATTGTCGTTCCCGACTTGTTCAGTGTGCAAAACCGCCTGGTTTCCGGCATCGATTTTCACATCAAGCCCGTTGTCAAGTTGGACACTGTAGACCAGCACGCCATTTTCATTGTCGAGTTCTACCTTTGTGGCGGTTGTACCCGGGTTAGCGGCCAGTGCTGCGGCTTTTGCTTGGTCTGCGGTGATGCCTGCTTGCCCTTGCAGTGCGGCGGCTTCGTCCGCTTCAGTCATACCGTCGGTTTTGGTTTGGTCAACGCTAATACTGCCGGTATACGACGGTGTCTGCACCTGGTCATTGGTGCTTTCCTGTTTTTCTTGCACCACCGGCGGATTAGCCGGTGCGGTGGTTGGCCCTTGCGCTAAAGCTACCCCTCCACCGATGGCACTTACCATCAACGCCAAACCTGCGATACTACCTGCGATTGTTTTTTTGTTTACTTTCATTTTTTTGCTCCTTTTATCTAAGTTTTTTGGATGATGTTCTTTCCTCATCCTTGCCAACAGTATAACAAAGCAACATGAAATCTCCGTGAAGTGGAAATGAAGAATTTTTTCATTATTGATACCAGATTTTAAACGAAAAATGCTCCACTTGAACCTTAAGCGGAGCATTTAAGAAGGAACGGAAACGCGCTGAAATTTGGTTTACTGCCCGATAATCAGCGATTTTTTATTGACCATATCCATAAGGCGATTGAATTTATGTATGCTCGTATTAATAGTTGGTGTGCGCGGTACTTGTGCTGAAGCCCAGAGTTTGTCTAGTGAAGGATCAACCGGCATTTGCTGGGCTATGCTTGAATTTGAGGTCAGGTAAAAGAAATCGCGTTTGTATGGAACCAGGAACTGGGTTGAATTGCCACTCATCTTATTAATTAATTTTCGGGCTGAAATAGGCGTATGTATTGTTTGCCCAAAATATTTTATATAGAGATGTTGCGTGCTGTATGTTTCAAATCTATCAAACGGGTGATTAATATCGGTTTGCATGGCATTGTATACACCCAGCTTTTCAAAAACTCTGGTCAGTGTTTTGGTAGTTAATGAGTTTCCGGTCACATAAAAGAGCCATCGTCCATCTTTGCTGAGCCCCAGCCCGGAACGCCATGTATATGCCATTTTGGTTATTGTGACACCCCATTTCCGGTCATTGGCTACGCTGTGCACATCTGGGTTTACATGACCATTTTCAATTAGCGGGGGGTTATTTTGACGCCAGGCAATCATATCAGCGTTGGGGATACTGCCATTTCCCCAGGCGCCAATGAGCACCCGCCCATCTTTTTCAATTGCCAATGTAGCCATTCCCGGTTTGGGTGGTAGCCACACGTGCCCATCGCTCATCATACCATAATGACCGTGTATTGCTTTGAACCCGCCGTTCCAAGCAGCTAACAGTGTGCCACTCGACTGCACTGCGGGTGGGAGCATCCCCGGACGACGGAACTTGTTTGTCAACTTGCTTTTCGGCTCTTGAGTACCAATCATCATATGTAATTGACTGCGGTGTAAATCCATTGCCACAATGGCAACTTGTGCAAATGGATGGGTCGCGTCGGGGCGAAAAACTGTTTGCCAAAGGATTGGTGCTTCTGCTGACGGTTGCCCTACACTTGCTAGAGGCTGCCAAATCCCTTCTCCCGGTAACGTGCTGTGGTGGAGCAGGGGGAATAGCGGAGGAATAGGACTTTGGTAGGTTACAGTATGAGCTGTGGTGGTATGGAGTGATGATGTTAAAAAACGAATATAAGGGGAGCCGGATTGTGGATTGCTTGCTAAATTGTTATGAGGTGCTATCGTGGTTAACTGCCAGGACGATAAACTCTTCCCGGTTATCTTGAAATACAGTTGCTGTCCCAAATCTTGAATGTGAAAAACGGTTTCCTCAATGATGGCAACCGGACGTGGTCCTACGACAGCACGTACTTCATCAACCATTTGAACAACCCAGTCTGAATTTTGGTTTTTGTGCGCAATACCAATTGGAATAGTGGCGATTAGCAGAAT
>JANTHQ010000093.1 GCA_024762375.1 Anaerolineaceae bacterium | reverse complement strand
GGTATTTCTGACGCTGATACTGACACTCTTCTGGATAATGTTGCGCGTAGTCAATAACCTTTCGCCAAAAGTTTGGTTTTTCGGATTGACAGCACTGCTCGTTTTCGACCTGTTTTCGGTCAACTGGCAAAACAACCTGTACCCGCAGCCGCCCGAATGGCACACCCGAATGCCCGCCGCCGTCGCCGCCATCAAAACCGATGCGGGGGAGCAATCGGTTTTTCGGGTGTACAATGAATTTCGGCTGTACGACAATTACGGCGTGCCGTTTGAAATTCAGGATATTTGGGGCGCGAGTCCACTGCGGCTGGCGCGATATGAAGCCTTCATTTCGCCGCCGATGCGCATTGAGCGGGCGTGGGAACTGCTGAATGTGCGTTACGTCATCACCTGGCGGGCAGAATTGTATACCCCGTCCACTGTCATTTTTTCCGAACCGGCGGCGGACGGCACAACCTACGTTCACCGGCTGGACAATCCCGCGCCGCGGGCGTGGCTCGTCCATCGGGTGGAAATTGTGCCGCCGGATGCGATGATTTCCCGTTTGACCGACCCCGCTTTCGACCCGCGTTCGGTGGCGCTGGTGGAAAACGGCACGCCCGCCGAATGGCCGCTCGCCGCGCCCGCCGACCCGGCTGCCGAGCAAGCCGATGTCATCGCCAACGATTTCGCCCCCAACCGGCTGTCGGTACGGGTGAACGCCGCCGCCGACGGGCTGCTGGTGCTGTCGGAAATCGATTATCCCGGCTGGCGCGCCACGGTTGACGGCGTGCCGACCCCCATCGCGCGGGTGGACAGCGTGCTGCGCGGTGTGCCCGTTTCGGCGGGGACGCACACGGTGGAGATGATTTTTTCTCCCCCCACATTTTGGTGGGGCGCGGGAATCTCGCTGCTGGCGCTGGCGGTGCTGATTTTCGGCTGGATATGGGCAACAAAAAAGGAAGATTGGCTTTAACAAAACCAATCTTCCTGAAAAAGGGTGGGAGAGGTTAGGGTGTGTTGACGTTTCATTGTTTGCCGGGATAAACGCATCCTGAGTAGCGATTTGCAGAGCAAATCGTGTATCGAAGGGCGTTTATCCCGGCGATTTCCACCCTTCGATATGCCCTGCGGGCTACTCAGGGTGAAAAATCGTCAAACGTCAACAGAACCTAGCGTAATCGGCGGGTCAGGCGGAGTGCCAGCCCGGACAGGAATGCAGCACCACCAATCAGAACCGCCAGCGTCGTGCTGCTCAGCGGCGAAATCGGTTCGCCACCGGTAACGGGCAGTGCGGTCGGTGCCATGATGCTATCGGTGGGATTAACCACGAACCACACATCTTTCACGCCTTGGCCGTTGGTGTCGCCGGGGCGAACATCATTTTTCCAAAAATACAGTGGCATACCATTGTAGGTTATTTGCGTGCCGCCATCGGTGCGGCTGATGGTACCAAATGTACCGCCGATGCCATCTGCGGCGCTGAAATTACCATCACTGGTGAGCAACGGTGGCCATAACCCGGCGCAGTCGCCATAGCAATTGCTGGTATTTTCGGTATCGTTGGCAAACCGGTACAGCGTGAAACCTTGACTGGTGAGGATTGTGCCCAATTCTGCATTTTCCGCCGTGTTGATTTTCGGGCTGGCGGTGGTCATATCGGCAATGCTGGGGTGAACCACATACCATACGTCTTTTACATTTTGCCCGTTGCCATCACCGGGTTGTGCGTCTGCGGCGAAGAAATAGAGCGGCATCCCGTTATAAGTTACTTGCAGTGTGCCATCGGTGCGGGCCGTCGTGCCGAGCGTGCCGGTTACACCATCGCCCGCGACGGGTGTTTCGCCGTTGGCGGCCAATAGCGGCGGCCAGTTTTGAGCACACGCATCGTAACAGTTGCTGGTATTTTCGGTATCATTCAGAAACAGATAGAGGGTCATACCGTTATCGGCGATGAGCATTTTCCCCATAGTGGGATGGTCGGTAACTTGCACGGTCGGGCCCTGAGCAAGTGCTATCGGCGAAAAGACCGCCAGTACCAGAAGCAGGGTGCTGATTGCAAGAAATTTTTGTTTGATGGACATAAGTTTTCTCCTTTTCAATTGAAAAATGTTGGTTAGTTATCCATACCTACGGCTGAGTTGCCCGGTTGGATCTCTTTTTCGAGAAATTTTTTGTTTGTTGGCGGCTGGTTTAGCCCTGTGGTATAATTTAATTGTATTATTGGGCACACTCGGAAGGAATATCTGTGGGAAAAGGAAAAATTTTAATTGTTGACGATGAACCATTGACCTGCCAACTCATCTCAAAGGTTTTGAAACTGAACGGCTATACGTCTGATGTATTGACCGATAGCCGCCAAATAGCTGACCGGGCGATGGCTGTTCACCCCGACCTTATTTTGCTTGACTATCATCTGGGCGTAGAATTTGGTTTGGATGTGCTCAACGCATTGAAACAAAATTCGGCAATCAGCAATATTCCGGTCGTGATCACCTCCGGCATTGACCACCGCTCGAAAGTTATGGCAGCCGGCGCGGCGGGTTTTCTGCAAAAGCCGTTCGACTGGACGGAACTCGTTTCGGTGCTGGAAAAACTTTTGCCCAACGGCGCAACACAGGCTACCGACGGCACACCGATGGCATCTGAATAATTGATACGGGAGCAGCAATGGATATCAAAACAAAATTGACCAATGATTTGAAAGACGCGATGAAAAGTGGCGATGTCACCCGCAAAGAGACAATCCGACTTTTACGCGGCGCTATAAAAAACGCCGAAATTGACGGCGGCCATCCGCTCGACGATGCCGAAACACTGGCAATTCTCAGCAAGCAGGCGAAACAACGGCGCGATTCCATCGAACAATATACGCAGGCGGGACGGCTCGATTTGGTTGAGCAAGAGCAGGCAGAGCTGGAAATTATTGAAACATACTTACCCAAACAACTATCTGATGAAGAAATTACGGCGCGTGCCAAAGCCGTTATCGCCGAGCTGGGCGTGACGGATATGAAAGGTATGGGGCAGGTGATGAAACAATTGTCTGCCGAATTGAAAGGCGTTGCCGACGGAAAACGTATCAGTCAAATTGTGCGGGGGCTACTGAGCTGACAAAGGGGCTTTTATGGCGTTGCAAGTGACCCGCTCTGCCGGAGACGGGGCATCTCGGTTTGACCGCCGCGAAGTGATAAAACTCATCCTGATTGCGTTCGCATTTGTGTTGCTTTCTACTGCATTGCTGGAAGCAAAAGTATCGCGCTTTTTTAGCGGCGATATTGCACAACTTGCCGTAGGCGATATCGCGCCGCAGGATATCATTTCCCCGGAACAAATTTCATACGAAAGCACCATCGATACAGAAGCGGCACGTGCCCGCGCGGAGAATCAAGTTGCCGAAATTTATCAGCGTCCCAATCCGGAGGTGGCACGTACCCAGCAAGCGCTCGCAGATGATGTGCTGGCGTTTTTGGATGCCGTTCGCGCTGACCCGTATCTCAGCGCCGCGGAGAAGCTCGACTGGATTGCTCAAATGCAAACCGTCACACTCTCGCGAGAAGAGGCCGCCAGCGTACTCAATCTGAGCGATGCGATGTGGCTCGATGCCAAACAAGAGGTTCGGCGAGTGCTTGACGATGCCATGCGCACCGAGATTCGGGAAAGCCAGCTCATCAGCGTGCGGCGGCGGCTGGATTTGCTCATATCATCGGATGTGCCTGATGTGGAAGCAGAGGTTATCACCGCCATCACCGAAGATTTGGTCCAGCCAAACACTTTTGTGGACGAAGAACGAACGAAACAAGCCCGGCAGGATGCTCGCGAGGCTGTGTCGCCGGTGATGCGCACGCTGGCCAAAAACGAAGTGGTGGTGCGGCAGGGAGAACGCATTACGCCGGAAACCATCGAGGCGTTGCAAGCACTTGGTTTGCAAACAAATGATAATTTGTGGCTGCAAGTGCTGGCCACCTTTGGTTTGCTTTCCGTTTTGACCGGATTTTTGGCATTTTATCTGGTGAAATTCCACGTGCCGCTATTGAAAGATAATCAGCAATTGGCGTTACTGGTCATTCTGCTGCTCATTTTTATGGCATCGGTGCGGATGGTTGAAAGTGATAACCTTTTGCTGCGATACGCGCTCCCGGTAACGGCGCTGGCGCTGGTGATCGCCTCGTTGTTTGATGCCCATTTGGCAATGGCCGTGACCGTATTTTTGGGGGTGGTTGAATCTTATGTCGGCGGCGGCTCACTGGAACTGTTTGTGTATGTTTTCCTCGCCGGATTCGTTGTTTCGCTCACCACCGAACAAATGGCACAGGTAACAACTTTGCTGTGGGCGGCGGTATATGCGGCGCTCAGCAATATTGCCGTTATCCTGTTGTTCCGTTTGATGGCCAATAATTTTGAGCTCGCCGATTTGCTGGCGCGGTTGGGGGGTGGCGTGCTCGGTGGAGCGCTTTCCGCCGGTGTTGCCCTGCTGATTTTCTTCGCAGTAGGCGGGCTGACCGACATGGTGACATATTTGCAATTATTGGAACTTTCACGCCCCACCCATCCGCTGCTCACCGAATTGTTGCGCCGTGCACCCGGAACCTACCACCATAGTCTGCTCGTCAGCAATTTGGCAGAGCAAGCCGCAGAACGTGTTGGCGCAAACGCTTTTTTGTGCCGTGTTGGCGCATATTACCATGATGTGGGGAAAATTATGCGGCCGTATTTCTTCACCGAAAATACCCCGCCCGGCAGCGCCAACCTGCACGAAACGCTCGAACCCGAAGCCAGCGCAAAAATCATCATCAGTCACGTAACCGATGGCTTGAAACTGGCGAAAAAATACCGCTTGCCGAGTGTCATCCGGGCTTTTATCGCCGAACACCACGGCACAGATGTGGTCGGGTATTTTTACCATCAGGCTATCGAAGAAGCCGGCGGCGACCCTTCAAAAGTTGATAAAGCGGCTTTTACCTATCCCGGCCCCAAACCGCAAACCAAAGAAACCGCCATTTTAATGCTGGCAGACGCCAGCGAAGCAACCGTGCGGTCGGTACAACCGCAATCGCCTGCTGAAATTGACGATATTGTGCGCCAGACAATCCAAAACCGGCTCAACGCCGGGCAATTCGATGATTGCAACTTGACGATGCACGACCTGGAGCAAATTCGTTTGGCATTTATTGATATGTTGCAGGGTGTGTCGCACCCGCGCATCAAATATCCAAAACAAATAACCGACGAAAAACCGGAAAATACCGGACAGCCGCTGCCGCCCCTGCCGCTGGCCGTGCAGGGCGCAAACCCGTCGGTGGAAACACAGGATGATGGCGAAGCGGCTACTCGCCCTTCTGTGCAACGAGAATGATGTTTGAGATTGATATTCAAATTGACGAACCATTTCAAAATGACGTGACATCCGCTCAGTTGATGCAGGCTGCACAGCAATCGTTGTCGGCGTGCGGTGCTACCGAAGGCGCGCTGAGTATTTTGGTCACCACCGCCGAGGCTGTGCAGGCACTCAACCGCCAGTTTCGCGGGGTGGATGCCCCCACCGATGTGTTGTCATTCGGCACGGAAGCGGATGATGGTTTTTTCGCGCCGCAGGACGTGCCATATTTGGGCGATATTGTGATTGCCGCACCGGTTGCCCGGCGGCAGGCTGCTGCGATGGGGCACACCCCCGCTGCCGAAATGATGTTGCTCACCATTCACGGCGTATTGCATCTGCTGGGATACGACCATCATACCCCCGCCGAAAAAAACGAAATGTGGCGCAAGCAGGCCGAAATTTTAACCGCGTGCGGACTGGCTCACGTCACGCCGACCGAAGAGGCATAAACTATGCGGGCTGACACGGTTTGGCATAGTTTTCAGTTTGCGTTTGCGGGTATTTGGCACACTTTTTTAACCCAGCGAAACGCGAAAATTCACACGGCCATCACCGCGGCGGTGTTGGTGCTGGGCGGCTGGTTGCGGCTCGATGCCCGCGATTGGGCGGTGCTGGTGTTGACCATCGGTGTGGTTTTTGCCGCCGAGATTTTGAATACTGCCGTGGAAGCCATTGTTGATTTAATCTCGCCGGAATTTCACCCGCTGGCAAAAATTGCAAAAGATGCGGCAGCCGGAGCGGTGCTGGTACTGGCTATCGCCGCGGTGGGCGTTGGCGTGCTGATATTCGTCCCCCCGCTGTGGCAGATGATTTTTGCCGGAAAATAGCAAAGGATTCCCGAAAATGACAAATTTACACGGCAAGCGGATTGTGTTGGCGGTGTCGGGCGGTATCGCCGCGTATAAAAGTGCGTCCATTGCCAGCCAACTGGTTCAAGCCGGGGCACTGGTTGATGTCGTTTTAACCGAAAGTGCAAAAAAATTCATCACCCCGCTAACCTTTCAAGCGCTCACCCATCGCCGGGTTTATTCCGATTTGTTTGACATTCCCCCCGGCGAAAACATCCCGCACATTGATTTATCGCATAAAATTGACCTGCTGCTCATTGCCCCGGCAACAGCGAACACACTGGCAAAAATGGCGCACGGTCGTGCCGATAATTTGCTGACGGCTATCGCACTGGCTACCGACAAGCCCATTCTGGTTGCCCCGGCGATGGAAACCGATATGTGGGAGCATCCGGCCACCCAAAAGAATATCGCAACGTTGACAGATTGGGGCGTGAAGATGATTGGCCCTGCTGCCGGGCGGCTGGCTTCCGGAAGAATGGGGCGCGGGCGGATGGCCGAACCCGATGAAATTGTGGATGCCGCTCGGTGGGTGCTGGCGAAAGATGGCGAGATGGCGGGCATGCGGGTGGTGGTCACTGCGGGCGGCACTCGCGAGCCGATTGACCCGGTACGCTATATCACCAACCGTTCCAGCGGCCGAATGGGACACGCTTTGGCAGAAATAGCCCGCGATTGGGGTGCACAGGTAACGCTGATTTCCACCGCATCGTTGCCGGTGCCGC
>JANTHQ010000092.1 GCA_024762375.1 Anaerolineaceae bacterium | reverse complement strand
TCGGACATTTTTTCAATAAATATAAACTGCCGTTGATTACCGGTTTTTTATTTGCCGGAATTATCACCGGGCCGTTTGGCCTAAATTTGATAACGGCAGATGCGGTGCATCACCTGCGGATTATTGATCAAATTTCGCTGGCGTTTATCGCCTTTGCAGCCGGCAGTGAACTTCAACTGGGCGAGCTAAAAAGTCGTATGAAAGGCATCCTCTGGATTACGCTGGGGTTGGTAATCTTCACTTTTTCGCTGGTAACGGCGGCGATATTTTTCGTGCTGCAGAACTATATTCCTTTTATGCAATCGATGTCGCCCACCAGTGCGTTCGCCGTTTCGGCATTGGCGGGAGTCATTCTGGTGGCACGCTCGCCGTCATCGGCTATCGCTATCATTAACGAATTGCGAGCCAAAGGCCCGTTCACCCAAACGGTGTTGGGGGTTACGGTGATTATGGATGTGGTGGTGATATTTTTGTTTGCCGCCACGTTTTCAGTGGCTGATGTGCTGTTGTCAAATTTAAATTTTGACGCGGGTTTCATCGTGCTGTTATTTGTTGAACTGATGCTATCTCTGGTAATCGGCTATCTTTTCGGAAAACTATTGCATTTGGTTTTGGGTTTCAGCATCAATCGCACTTTGAAATCAGCCGTTCTGCTGGGGCTGGGGTTGGGAATGTTCATTTTTGCCGAGCAGTTGAAACATTACACCCACACGCACCTGTCGTTTGAAATTGTGCTGGAACCAATTTTATTGAGTATGATTGGCAGTTTTGTGGTGACCAACACCAGCAAATATCGCGCCGAATTTGTGCGCATTATCCACGATACCGGGCCGCTGATTTATGTAAGTTTTTTCACGCTCACCGGTGCATCATTGGAACTGGACATTTTGCTGCAAACGTGGCCGATTGCACTGGCACTTTTTGGTGTGCGGGTGGTGGGAATTGCTGTCGGCTCGTTTACCGGCGGGGTTATCGCCCGTGAGCCGATGGCACGCAACCGAATGTGGTTTTTGGGCTTTGTCACGCAGGCGGGTGTGGCGATAGGGCTATCGAAAGAAATCGCGGCCGGGTTTCCGGATTGGGGCTTGGCGTTTGCCACAATGATTATTTCGCTGGTGATATTGAACGAAATGATTGGGCCAATTCTTCTCAAATGGGCGATTCATCACGCTGGCGAAGCGCACGTGCGCGCAGAACCGCACGAGTTTGACGGTACGCGTGATGCTATCATTTTCGGTAGCGAAGACCAAGCTGTCGCTTTGGCGCAACAATTGCAAATTCACGGGTGGCAGGTAAAAATAGCTTGTCTGGCCATAGAGCCGCCCAAATCTGCATTGCTGGAAGAAACCGACGGCATTAGTGTGCAACTCGTGCCGGAATACACGCTCGAGATTTTACACCAGCTTGAGGCAGACCGTGCCGAGGCAATTGTGGCGATGCTATCGGATGAGCAAAATTATTCGATTTGCGAGCTGGCATACGAGCACTTTGGCACAAAAGACTTGATTGTGCGGTTGAACGACCGCGCCAATTTTGCGAAATTTCACGAGTTGGGCGCATTGATTGTTGACCCCGCCACCGCGATGGTCAGTTTGTTCGACCATCTGGTGCGCTCGCCGGTCGCAACCTCAATTTTGTTGGGGATGGAAGAAAATCAGGATATGATTGACATCGAGGTTCGCGACCCGGCGCTGGACGGTGTGCCTCTTCGAGACTTGCGATTGCCCGATGATGTTTTAATTCTGTCGGTGCATCGTGATGGCGATGTCCTCATTTCGCACGGCTATACCCGTCTGAAAATCGGCGACCAAGTAACGGTGGTTGGGTCGAAAGCATCGCTGGCCAAAGTGATGGTCGATTTGGGTGAGTAGATTGAAGCCTTGCTGCAAAGTTCTATAAAAGAGGCGCTGGCACAATTTAATTGAGTTGAACCGTGTGCAGGTGGGTGTAAATCGGCCCCTGTCGCGTCAACTGGCTGCGGATGAGATGGACATCCCGCACGCGCATGGTGGCGATTTTGTTGATGTTTTCGCGGGCGATAGTGGCCGCAATGGCGCGGTAGTCGGCGCTGCGGGCGTGATTTTTCACCCTGCCGATGGTCAAATGCGGGCTGAACGGTTTTTTGTCCGGCGCAAAACCTGCCGACGCGGTGGCGGCTGAAACTGCCCGGTGCAATTCGGTGAGTGTGGCATTGGGGTCGATGCCTGCCCAGATGATTCGCGGGCGTTTGAGGTTGGGAAACGCCCCGATTTTTGCCAGCGATAGCGAAAACTGCGGCACGGCAGGCACGGTTTCAGCCAGCGCGACCGATAGTTTCGGCACCAGTTCGGCCGGCGTGTCTCCCAAAAATTGCAATGTCAAATGAATTTGCGTAAACTTTGTCCAGCGCACGGCGTTAAGTGGCGAAAGGGTGTGCTGCACGCTCGCCAGCGCCGATTGCACGTCGGCGGGCAAATCTATGGCAATAAACAGACGATAGTTGGTTGGCATAGAAAATCTTCCCGGAAAAGGTTACATAAAATCAAAACAGAGTTTCTATCATTATACCACAGGACAAATCAATGAACACGTTAAATTTTGAAGTTTTTACCCGTTTGATGCATCGCTGGGACACCGTGCAGGCGATGGTGGAAGAAACCGGCATTTCACCGGCAGAACGCGAGACGATGGCGCGTTTGATTGCCATTTTTGATTTGATGGCTCAAACCGGCGATACATTTGTGCCGCCCCGTGCCGCTCAATTGGCAGAATGGTTGTGGGCATCGGGCGAATCGTTTGGCGTGCCGCTGCGCGTTATCTTTCAGATTCGAAAGGCCATTCGTCCCATTTTGATTCGAGAGTATCCGGGGGTGGAAGGTTTTTTGAACGGGCAAATGCATTTTGAGGATATCAGCAACTATCTGTTGACACTCATCAGCGATGCCTATTGCGCCGCGGCAACAAATGCGACGCAAAATTGAGCGACCGCCAACCAAACGTTAAAAAAGTGCCAACTGTTTCGGTGGGCGATGCCCATCGAGCAATATGAATGGCGCCGCCCGCTGAGTGATGGCCCCCTGCGAGCGCAGGTGCGATAGGTCTCGCAACCGCCCGGATTGCCGCGCCCGCAAAATTGCATCCGCAGATTTGGGGCCGATGCCCGGCACACGGAGCAATTCGGCACGGGATGCCGTATTCACTTCAACCGGGGCGTGGCTGAGTTTTTGCCGTGCCCACGCCAGTTTCGGGTCTACCGCGGCGGGCAAAGCACCATCATCGCCGAATGGCAGTTCATCGGCGCTGAAGCCATAAAAACGCAGTAGCCAATCTGCCTGATAGAGCCGATGTTCCCGTAGCGGGGATGTCGGTTTTTCGTTTTCCAGCGGCGTGTCTGCTATCGGGTTGAATGCAGAATAGTATGCCCGATTCAACCCCCGTCGTTTGTACAGCCAGTCAACACCGGACAGCAGCTCACGGTCACTTTCGGCTGCCGGGCCGACAACGAATTGGGTCACCATGCTCGGCGGTTTTTGCCGGAAAAACTGTCGGTGCGAAAATTGGTGTGCCCAGTGGATGGCGGGCAACAATTCGGCGCGCATATCTTTTTGCGGCGCTAAAAATGCCAGCCGCCCCGAATTTGCGCCCTCCAAATTGATGGAAATGCGGTCGGCCAGCCGCATCGCCTGCGCCACCTGCGCTTCCTCGGCGCCGGGCATTATTTTCAGGTGAATATAACCGCGATAATGATACTTTTTTCGCAAAATTTCGGCGGTTGCCAGCATCGGATCCATCGCTCGCACGCCGCCGCCCACAATGCCACTGCTGAGAAACAACCCGCTGACCACTTTTGCTCGCGCCATTTTGTCGAACTCTCGCGCCAGCTCATCGGGCGAAAATGAGATGCGCGGTGTGCGATTGCGCCCGGCACGAAACGGACAGTAGTTGCAGTTTTTTTCGCACGCAGTGGTCATCATTGTCCGCAGAACGGTCATTGCGCCACCGGCTCGTTGCACCTGTACCACCGATTGCGCCAGAAAATCGCGCTTGCGTTGTTCGCGCGGCGAGAGTGCCGGTTCGCCATCACAATCAAACTGGCCGGCTTGGGTCATTATTTCTAACTTTTCACAGGTATCGAGTTGAACAAATGTTTGCATGCCGATATTGTACCGAAAATATGTTCTATTTGCAAATATGAAAAAACCGCGAAAATACATTCGCGGTTTTGATTTTTAGTGGTGGTGGTGTCCGTTGCCACTGTGATGCGCCACACTTTCGGCACACGGTTTTGCACCCGTCAATTCGCCGCTGAGGTAACGAGCCAGCGTTTGGCGCACCGTGCCTGCCGCGCCGGTGACAGCGTGGATGCCCATGCGCTCAAAAAGTTGGACGGCTCGCATGCCCATCCCGCCGCTAATCATTGCAGTGGCGTGGTTTTGAGCAATAAACGCCGGAACTTCGCCCGGGTTGTGCGCGCCGCTCAGCGGGTTGGTTACGCTTTCAACGTGCGTGACGACATCATTTTCTACGTCTACAAAAATAAAATAGGGGCATCGCCCAAAGTGATGGCTGGTTTCGCTATCAAGCCCGGCATTGGTGTTTGCAGCAAATGCAATTTTCATAAAAATTGAACTCCTAAATTTTTGAGATTAGCGGAATGACCCGTTGGCGGCTGTGGTGCGCAATTTCTTTCATCTCTGCCAGTGTACTTTGCGGAATGGGCACTTGGATTTCCGACGGGTCAAACGGCACGCCCTTCATTCGCAGAATACTCATAAATAGCACAAAGTCATCGGGCGCTTTGTGTGACATGATGACATTATCGGCGGCTGCCGTCAAATCGGCAACCTCTTTTTCTTTTGGTTTATCGCTCACTGAGAAAATGTATGTGCGCTCGGTTTTATTGCCGGATAACGTTTGTTTTATGGCGGCGATGGTATCGGTGGCATACGTGGGTGAAAAGAGCAAAAGGTTCAGCGCCGAACCGAATACCAGAATGCCCGGGCCGGTATTGGGCAACATGCCGCAGGCTTGTTCAATAGCATCGTGCCAGATATTCGGCTTGACGACATTGGCTTTAAAACCGTTTCCGGCCGGTTTTTCCATACCATCAATGGTAGCGTCCAGTTCAATGAAAGCCGTATGGTCGGCATAATCTGCCAAATTCAAATTGGCGATATTTTTCAGGCTGGCAAAAATAAAATCGCGTTTGGGATACTGTAGCGACATGAACGCCACGCTGCCCCCTTGCCGCAACCATGCCGAAACGAGCGTATCGCCGATGAGCGGTTTTCCCGAGCCACCGGGCCCGCCGATAATGGTGGATGTGTGGATGGGAAATCCTTGCGGCAGCAACCGGTCAAACCAGTCGTAGCCCGTAAAAATGGTGTCCATCTTAAAAACCCTCTTTCCAGTTTTTTTGCGACAGCGAGAAAAAATGTTCTCGCTCCGCTTCGGTCATTTGAGCCAGATAGAGTTTGGGGGTTACACCCAGCGGTTCCAATGCCAAATAGATGATGTTGATCAGATAGTTTCGCACGCTTTCGGCGATGTTCATCATCGGCAGCGCCAAAATCAGCGAGACTTCATTTTTGTCAGCGTCCCATTTGATGTCGTGGAGCATACCCAACTCTACGAGAGTATTGTTAATTTCCGGGTGTTCTAATTTTGATAGAATTTCTACAATGCTTTCTTGGGTGAGTTTTTGGTCCATGTTGTCTCCTTTAACGTGTGCTATTGTGGTGGCTGAGTACTCTTTTTAGGGAAATGTGCCGGTGCGGCACTGTAAAAACGAACGCCGTACCGTTCCACAACTTGTGCTCTGCCACTGTGTGCCAGTGTATCAAGCGTGCTCATCACTTCATCCGGTGTCCATCGGGCAAGTGTTTCTTTCAATTCGCTTTCTCGCATGGGATGGCGGGTAATGATGCTGATGATGGCATCGGTTAGGTTGGAAAAACCGCTCAAATCGAATTGTCCGGAGGCCGGATGAACAATTTTGGCGATATTGCCCAAAATGGCACGTGCCCGCAGCAAACCGGCGTCATCCGGTGGTTGAACCCATTTTTCAACCGGCGGGCGGGTGGGTAAATTGATGTGAACTTCGTCGGGTTGAATGTGCTGGAATACGGTTGCCAAGTCTTTCAATGCCGATTCGGTGTCATTCAAGCCGCGCACCAGCATAACTTCCACCCACAATTTACCATGATAGATTTCTCGAAACGAAATTAGTCCGTTTACCAGCCGTTCAAATGTCAGTTCGGGGTGAGGGCGGTTGATACGACGGTACAATTCGGGTGTGCCTGCATCGAGTGTGGGCAGTACAGCGTCGGCGGGCAAGAGTTCTTGCCGGACTTCCGGCAGGTATAGCAGCGAACCGTTGGTGATGACGGCCACCGGTTTGTCGGTTCGTTTTTTGACGCCACGGATGAGCGTGCCGATTTCGCTGTGGAGCGTGGGCTCGCCCGACCCGACGAATGTAATCCAATCAATATCGGCATCGGTATGTTTCGATAGAGCGGTTTCTACTTCGGCCAAAATTGCATCGGTGGGAAAATATACTTTTCGCTGATTGATGAGCGGTTCTGACCGTCCGAGTTGGCAATAGACGCAATTCCAGTTGCAGGTTTTTAGCGGAATGGTATCGATGCCGAGTGATTGCCCCAGGCGGCGCGATGGCACAGGGCCAAAAACATAGTCCACAGTGCACCTCCATTTTGTGGAGATTATATGCTAATTGAGACAAAAAATCAATTACAGGTGTTGATGGTGCAATAAAAAAAGCCGACTCAATCGAGCCGGCTTTTTGCTTTCGGGGAAAACTACTGGCCTAACCACATGCCGATGATGCCGCCGGGGCCCATTTGGGCAATCAACCCGGCGAACACAACCGAAACCATCGACATTAGTTTGATGAGGATGTTCAGCGATGGGCCGGTGGTGTCTTTGAAGGGGTCACCGACGGTATCGCCGACGACGGTCGCTTTGTGCGGGTCGGAGCCTTTGCCGCCGTGCGCACCCTCTTCGATGTGTTTTTTGGCGTTGTCCCACGCGCCACCGGCATTGGCCATCATCACGGCCAT
>JANTHQ010000091.1 GCA_024762375.1 Anaerolineaceae bacterium | reverse complement strand
TGCCATTAAAAACCGAATTTGGCACATTGAGCATCCATCTGGCACTGAGAGAAACAGCCGCGGTATAAAACTCGGAGAGGTCATGGTAAACGTAAAACTACTCAACCCATTTGTGCTGGCAGCGGCTGAAGTTTTGCAGACAGAACTCGGCGTGACAGCGAAGCGCGGACAATTGCGGCTGCATGAAGAAACGTATGTTACAGATGATATCACAGTGCTGGTCAGTTTAGTGGGCGATGCGTGGGGTGTGGTGATGATGGGGCTCAGTTTTGAAACTGCCACCGCTATGGTTTCGAAAATGCTGGGGGAAGATGTACCGGCATTTAACGATTTGGCGCAGAGTGGCATCGGCGAGCTGGGGAATGTGATTGCCGGGCTGTCGTCCACCAAACTGGGTGCAGTGGGGTATGAAACCAACATCTCTGTGCCGACACTGATTGCGGGAAAAGGATCGCGCATTTCCACATTCGACATTCCGCGCATCGTCGTGCCGCTGGAAACAGAATACGGGACATTGACACTCACACTTGCGGTCAAAGAGTCGAAAAAATAACGTTCGTTGAAGAGTATTCAAAAAGCAAACACACCACGCCGGTGTGTTTTTTTGTTTACGTTCCATTTACGGTGCGTTTAGGTTAGCTTTACTGACGGGTTTCGGCAGGGGTGATAGAATGAAACGTGGGAAGGTATTTGGTTGATAAACAAAAAGGTGCAGTGTACCCTATGAATGACTCTTCGAAATCTCAGGTAATATGTGTTGCTGGCTCACATCGCTCCGGCACATCGATGGTCACAAGAATCTTGAACTTGTGCGGTGTTTTTTTGGGTGAAGAAAACAAACTGATGCCAGCACATCCAGATAATCCACACGGTTATTGGGAAAATTTAGATTTTGTCAATTTGAACAAAGCGTTATTGGAGCGGATAGGGGGGGGATGGGATTTTTTGCCGGCAACACTTCCTGAAAATTGGGTTGAAACATTTGAGTTAACGGACTTATTCCAAATGGCAACGGCGGTTTTGGAACAGTTCAATAATTATAACTTATGGGGCTGGAAAGATCCCCGCAATAGTTTGACGTTACCGTTTTGGAAACAATTGTTGCTGGATATAAAGGTTGTAATTCCTGTTCGCAATCCAATTGCGGTTGCTCGTTCGTTACGGCGCCGCAATGGTATGTCGATTGCTGCTGGGTTGAATCTTTGGTTGCTTTACAACCAAAGAGTATTGGCAGATACATCACCAGATAAAAGGATTATCACACCATACGAAAAATATTTTAAAGAACCTCAATTGGAGGTGAATCGAATTTCAAGATTCCTCGGGGTAGCGTTATCTGATGATGAAATGGAACGCATTGTTAATGTGATTTCACCAAATTTAAACCGAAACTCCGCTGTTGAACTTCAGTTGCCTGACGTTGGAATTTACCCGAGCGTAAAGGAAACCTACCGCCTATTGCAATCTGAAATCCAGGCAGATATTCCGGGATCAACGTTTACTCAAGTTTCCATCGTCATCCCTGTTTTCAATAAAGTTGAATTGACGAAACAAGCTCTCGATGCATTGTACAAAAATACCGGTAGCGCCTCTTTTGAAGTGATTGTTATTGATAATGGCTCAACCGATGGGACACCGGAGTTTTTGCAAGCGGCGCAAAAGCAACATCCGAACTTGCGAGTTATCGCCAATGCCGAAAATACCGGATTTGCCGCTGCGTGTAATCAGGGAGCACGCGCCGCTACCGGCGATTATGTGCTCTTTTTGAATAACGACACCGAAGTGCAACCCGGTTGGCTGGATGCGATGCTGGAAACGTTCCGCGCCCAACCCGATGCCGCTGTGGTGGGGAGTAAATTGTTCTTTCCGGATGGAACTATTCAGCATGCCGGCGTGGCACTGATCCGGGATGAGGTGCTTGATATTCCTGTCAGCGCGTGGCACATTGGTTACCAAAAAGAAGACCTACCGGTGTACAACCGAATGCGCCCGCTAAAAGCGGTGACTGCCGCGTGCATGCTCGTCAAAAAAACGGCGTTTGAAGAAGTCGGCGGGTTTGACGAAGCATATTGGAATGGCTATGAAGATGTGGATCTCTGCCTGAAACTGGTAAAAGCCGGATACGGCATTTATTACCAACCCAAAAGTGTAGTCATCCACCACGAATCACAGTCCGGAAAAGAACGGCATGTTCGAGAAGATGACAACTTGCAATTGTTGCAAGAACGTTGGGCGGGAAAAATCGTTCCGGATTACATCCGCACTGCAGATGATGAGATATTCCCCAACGCCGCTGTCGTCATTGTCACCTATAATTCCGAAAGCTCCATTCGGATGTGCATTGACAGCGTGTTGGAGAATACGCGCATCCCCGCCGAAATTGTGGCGGTGGACAACGCCTCTACCGATGGCACGCGCGAGATTCTGGCGCAGTACGGCAAGCGCATCCGTGCCATTTTGAACAATGAAAATGTCGGATTTTCGGCAGCATGCAATCAGGGAATCAACGCCACCGGCGGCGATTATGTGGTGCTGCTCAACCCCGATACACTGGTAACGCCCGGCTGGTTGCGGCAATTGACGGCTCATTTCACACCGGATGTCGGCGCGGTGGGGCCGTTGTCCGATTATGTCGCCGGGCGGCAGAAATTCCAACTTTACCTGCCCGATGACCGCCCCGCCGAACTGAATCTGCAATCGCTGATGGAATTGCTGCACCGGCACAATCGTGGCAAATCGGTGGAAACCAAACTGCTCATCGGTTTTTGCATGGTGCTGTCGCGCGCCGCGCTGAACGATGTGGGGTTGCTGGACGAAAGTTTGTTTTTGGGCAACGATGACCTCGATATATCGTGGCGATTGCGCAACGCGGGGTACAAATTGCTGGTTGCCACCGATACCTTTGTGCATCACGAAGGGCAAGTCAGTTTTAAAACCGAAGCGAAATCGAAAACCGATGCGCTGGTTCAGCAGAGTACCGACCGGCTGTATGAAAAACTGGTCGCCCATTACGGCGAAGGAAACGTTCCCCCGCCCACGGAGTTGTGGGAAATCAACTGGTTCCGGCCGACAAATGCACACTTCCGCGCGGTGGCTCCCGCACCCGAAACGCCCGACGGTCTCACCTCCATCATCATTTTGGTGCACAATCAGCTGGAACTGACCCAAACTTGCTTGACCAGCATTCAGCGCAACACCCCCGAACCGCACGAAATCATCATTGTGGATAACGGCTCGACCGATGACACGCCCGCATTTTTGCGCCAATATCAGGCAAAACACGCCGATGTGCGCGTCATCCGCAACGAGGAAAATGTCGGGTTTGCCGCCGGAAACAATCAGGCACTGGCGCTGGCACGCGGCGAATTTATCCTCTTTTTGAACAACGATACAGTGGTATCATCCGGCTGGCTGGGTGAATTGCTGCGAGTGATGAAATCTGCGCCCGAAGTTGGACTGGTCGGCCCCGTTTCGAACCGCGTTTCGGGCCCGCAATTGGTGCAGGATGTGCCGTATCGGGATATGCCCGAATTTGAGGCGTTCGCTGCGGAGTGGGCGGCACAGCACCGCGGCGAAAGTGTCTCGTTCCCGCGATTGGTCGGTTTTTGTCTGCTGGCACGCCGCGCAGTGATTGACCGCATCGGCGGCTGGGATGAACGGTATGACATCGGCAATTTTGAAGATGATGATTTCTGCCTGCGTGCCGCAATTGCCGGTTTTGATGCCCGAATTGCGCAGGGCGTGTTCATTCATCATATGGGCGGGCAAACGTTCGGCGAACTGAAAATCGATTATCGCGCGAAAATTGACGAAAATTGGCGGGTGTTTTCTGAAAAATGGCACATTCCGCCCACCATTCAGCGCGGCGAAAATTATGTGCCGTACGTGCTGACACAGCAATTCGACCCCGCCGAAATTTACATCCCGCTGCTCGACCCCGCCGATGTGCTACCGCTGGAAATTTCTGCCAAACCGATGGCGGCGGTGGTGCTGTTGAACGGCACGGAAGCCGAATCGCCGGAAATGCTGGCGAATGCGGCGGCAAAGCTGGCCGATACGCCCGCCGACCTGCAGGTGATTGTGCCCGATGGCTGGGACATTTCGTTGCCTGCCGGGGCGCTCCCCGCCGGTGCCGATGTGATGGCGGCGTTGGCCGATGCAGTGCAAACGGCGAAATATGTCATGCTGGTATCCGCCGATGTGCAGATTGATGCCGAGCGACTGGCCCGGTTGACCGCCATCGCTGAAAGCAACCCGACGGTTGCCGTCGTTGCCCCCGTGTCGCCCGTTGCGCCCGAAACGCACCGCGCCGAAACGGCGGTGGACGACCCCGCCGCATGGACGCCGGTTTCGGTGCTGGGTGGGTTCTGCTTGCTGTTCAATGCCCATCCGGTGCGGGTGGTTGGTGGTATTTCTGCCGAAAAACCCCCGGCGGCTGCACTGCTGGATGTGTTCCACCGTTTGCGAGCGTTCGGTTTCCAGTTGGCGCGGGCGGATGGCGTTTTGGTGGCGCACGCCGCCCTTTCGGATGCGGAAGGCGCAAATTTTGCAGAAATGCTATCGCACCGGCAGACAGTGGAAACACTGCTGGCGGCAGGTCAGCGTGCGCTGGCACAGAACGATTTGGAAACCGCGGCGGCAGAGTTCGCTGCAGCTGCCGAAGCCCATCCCGATGTGGCGGAAATCCATTCGGCACTGGGCGCGACTTTGATGGCACTGGGACGCGCCGCCGATGCCATCCCCCCGCTGAAAAAAGCGGTCGCGCTGTCGCCGGGCGATGTGGCGATATACACCCAACTCGGGCTGGCATATTTTCAAGCAGACAAACCACGCAAAGCCCGGCAAATGTTCAAACGGGTGCTGGAATTCGATGACCGGAATTTGCAGGCTCACCTGTTTTTGATTGACCTGTATCGCGCCGAAAAACGCTTTTCCGATGCGATTCGGCATGCCAAAGCCGCGCTGGGTATCAACCCGGAAAATACCGATGTGCTGGTCAGTTACGGGTTGCTGATGCTCGATTTGGACGATTTGGACGGTGCGGAGATGGCGTGGCGAGAGTTGGGCGACGTGCCGCGCGACCATGCGGGTGTCATCGCGTTGATGACCGGTTTGCTGGAACGCGGTTCGCAGCGGGTGCGGCCATCGGCAGTGCTGGCGGAAGTGGAGGCGGCTCAGCGAGCCGAAGATTGGCCGCGGGCAATCTCGCTGCTGAAAAGTGTGCTGGCCGTGGATGGTGGCGCGCCGCAAGAAAAAGCCGCACTGTGGAACCGGCTGGGATTGTCGCATTTTCGGGCGGGCAACCCCACCGAAGCCGCCATCGCGTTTGAAGAAGGTTTGCGGCTCGCGCCGGAAGATGTGGACATTCTGAACAATCTGGCGGAATTGAATCTGCAGCAGCAGCAATTCGACCGTGCCACCGAATATATCAACCGCGCGCTGAAAATCAATCCGAATGACAGCGACACGCTGATGCTGCTGGGCAATGCCGCCATCCAACTGGGCGATTTGGACACGGCGCACGTCGCGTTTCAGCGGGTGCAGACTGTCGCACCGGAAACAGACGGCATTGACGCGGTGATGCGCGAACTTTCGGCAGCGATTACGGGGCAACCGGCCCAGAACGCCATCGAAAAACCCGAATTGCCGGTTCTGCTGGCAGAGGTAGAAGCCGCGCAGCAGCGGCAAGACTGGCCAACTGCGGTCAGCCTGTTGACCACCGCTCTGCAATTCGCCGAAGAATACTCGCCCGATGCGGCGGTGGATTTGTTGAACCGGTTGGGTGTAACCCAGTTTATGGCGGGCAACCCCACCGATGCGCTGGATGTGCTCCATTCTGCATTGGAAATGGCGCCGGAAAACCGCGATGTGTTGGGTAATCTGGCGGATGTGTATGCCCAGCAGGGGCAATTCGACCGCGCCACCGAATTTCTGAACCGCGCGCTGGCGCTCGACCCGAACGATGTGCCCACGCTGCTGTCGCTGGGCAATTGTTCCATCCAACTGGGCGAAATGGATGTGGCACAGATGGCATTCCGGCGGGTGCAATCGCTGGCGCCGGAAACGGAAGGCATCGGCGAAATTGTGGTGCAGTTGGATTCGCTGCAATCCGGCGGCAGCCCTGCCGAACCCGCGAGTGCGCCGGCGGTCATCCCGTCCGGCGGCGATTCCCCCACCGCTCCGATTTTCATCGGCGGCGCGGGGCGTTCCGGCACAACACTGGTGCGGGTCATTCTCGATTCACATCCGCACATTGCTTGTGGCCCCGAATTAAAAATCACGCCCATCATCGGTGAATTTTTGCGAAAAGTGGAGAATGAACTGCCGCAGATGGCAAAAAGTTACCACTTGCCCGCCGATGCCGTACCGCAGGGGTTGCGGCAATTTTTGGAATCGTTGCTGATGCCGTATTTGACGGAAAGCGGCAAACGGCGCATCGCCGAAAAAACACCGCACAACGTGGCATATTTTTCGCAATTGCACCAAATTTTCCCCGACAGCCCGCTCATTCACGTGATTCGGGATGGGCGGGATGTGGTGGCATCGCTGCTGCAAATGGATTGGCGGGATATGGCTACCGGCAAACCGCTGCCCATCACCACCGATGCCCGTACTGCGGCGCAATACTGGGCGAATATCGTTTCGCAGGCGCGCCGAGCCACGGTGTCCAACCCGTCGCTGGCGCAGCGGTATTTCGAAATTCGATATGAAGATTCGGTCACCGACCCGGAGCCGGTTTTGCGCCAACTGTTCTCATTTTTGGGCGAACCGTGGGACCCCGTTGTGCTGCGCTATTACGAGCAGCCGCGCGATTTGGCGGGCGAATCGAGCAGCGAGCAGGTGTCGCAGCCGATTTACACCCGCGCCATCGGGCGCTGGCAGCATGACCTCTCGCCGGAACAGCGGGCAATCATTAAAGAAGTTATCGGAGATTTGCTGATTGATTTGGGGTATGCCACTGATAAAAATTGGTGAAATTATGCCGAGCAGGGGAAAACGCATCCTGAGTAACGGTTCACACCGTGAACCGCGTATCGAAGAGTGAAATCGGCAAACCCGTTTCAAATCTGGCAAAAATTAACATTTCAGAATACAGTGTTTTGCCCCCTC
>JANTHQ010000090.1 GCA_024762375.1 Anaerolineaceae bacterium | reverse complement strand
TTCTACCGGCGGCTCGGCAGCCGCATCGAAATTACCGGCTTAAAACGAATTCGGTAAAAAGGCGGCTTTTATGGCAAATCGGAAACACACCAAAAAACAACCTGCACAAATCTATCAACTGAAAATCACTTTAAAAGACAGCAAACCGCCCATCTGGCGGCGGGTGCAGGTTCCGGCAGATATTCGTTTGAGCCGGTTGCATCGGGTCATTCAGGAGGTTATGGATGGCTGGGAAGATTATCACTTGCATCATTTTATGGTGGGCAAGCATCCTGATTTGGAGTTTTACGGCATTCCCGACCCGGAAGACTGGGGCGTGCCGACCAAAAACGAAGCTTTGTTCACCTTGAATCAGATTCTGGAAAACGAAGGCGAGCAAATCATTTACGAGTATGATTTCGGTGATGGATGGGAGCACGTGATTCTGCTGGAAAAAATCTTGCCGCCGGAAGAAGGCGTTTTCTACCCGCGCTGCATCAAAGGCAAGCGAGCCTGTCCCCCCGAAGATTGCGGCGGCATTTGGGGATATGCGCATCTTTTGGAAGTGATTTCCGACCCGAAAAATCCTGACTATAATATGATGCTGGAATGGTTGGGTGGTAGTTTCGACCCCGAATATTTTGATTTGAACGGCATAAACGAACGATTGCAGGCAATATAACCCGAATTCGGAGTTTCTACCGGAAAGAAAGTTGGCGTGTCATTCCCGCGAAAGCGAGAATCCATAGGCTTCTGATGTGGATTCCGGACAATTTGCTGCGCGAATTTCCGGAATGACAAAAATTTCGAGATGAGGCAATATAACTCTCATCCGGCGGGAGATTTTATGGCAAACGAGACAATTTTGGTAATTGATGACAGCGACCAAATCAGAGAGTTTCTGATTGACTATGTTTTAAAACCTGCCGGATATAATGTGCTGGTTGCCACCGACGGGCGCGCCGGGTTGGAAAAAGCCATCGCCGAGAGCCCCGACCTGATTATGACCGATATGAGTATGCCGCGAATGAGCGGGCTGGAACTGCTTTCTGCGCTGCGCGAAAGCGATTGCCAATCGCCGGTGATTTTTATGACCCTGCACGGCTCGGAGGGCATCGCGGTGGAAGCCTTTCGGCTGGGCGTGCGCGATTATCTGACCAAACCGTTCACCATCGAAGAAGCCGAAGATGCCATCAACCGTTCATTGCGCGAAGTTCGGCTGGAGCGGGAAAAAGAAGAATTGCAGCGAAATCTCATCGCCGCCGACACCGTGCGCCAAACGGTGGTCACGCTGTCGCATTATGTCAATAACTCGCTGATGGTGCTCACCACCGGCATTCCGATGGTCGCCCAGCAGGTGTACCGCCAACTGCCGAATGACCGTCAGGTGCAGCAGATTTTCAAAAGTTTGGATGAAAGTACCGCCAAAATCGCGGCGGTTTTCCGCGTGCTGTACAATATCACCGAAGTGAAATCGACCACATATCTGGATGATACCCGCATGATAAATTTGGAAGAAGCGCTGAAAACCGAAATGAAAAAATACTACCGCGAACGCGTCGAAAATCAGCGCAAATCCACACAATGAACCACCCCTTTTTTCGAAATAGCATATTTCTGCTGCTGGCAATCGCTGCGGCGGCGGGTGTCGCCCGCTGCGCACCGATGCCCACCGTGCCGCTGGGCCCACCGCAGACCGTGCAGACCATCAACCCCAAAATGGGCGTCCACACCCGATTGACCGATGAAGTGGAGCCGTGGAAGATAAAATACACCCTGCAACTGGTGCGCGAAATGGGCGCGCCGTGGGTGGTGGAGTATTTTCCGTGGGCATACGCCGAACCGCTGCCCGGCATTTTCGATTGGCGGCACAGCGATACCGTCATCGAGCACGCCCACCGGCAGGGATTGACCGTCATCGCCCGGTTGGGGTTTGTGCCGCCGTGGGCGCGTCCCGCCGACAGCGCCACTTCCTACCTTTCGCCGGAACGGTATGGCGATTTCGGAGATTATGTGTATGCGTTTGCCAAACGCTATCGCGGCAAAGTGGATTATCTCATCATTTGGAACGAACCGAATTTGGCGTTGGAATGGGGTTTCCAGCCGATTGACCCCGTCGGCTATACCGACCTGCTGCGGGTGGCATATCGGCGGGCAAAACAAGCCAATCCCGATGTCCGGGTGCTCGGCGGCGCGCTCGCGCCAACCCTCGCCCCGCCCGGCGATGAGTTCGGGATGAATGACACCGACTACCTGCAAGCGATGCTCGATGCGGGCGCGGGAGACGCGATGGACGGGTTGGCGGCGCACGCCTACGGCTGGGTCTATCCCCCCGAAGACCCGCCCGCGCCGGGTGTGGTCAATTTTCGACGGGTGGAATTGCTGCACCAAATTTTGGTGGCAAACGGGTACGGCGATATGCCCATCCACATCACCGAAGCGGGTTGGAACGACCATCCGCGCTGGACGCGCGCTGTCAAACCCGGCCAGCGCATCGAATATACCATTCGGGCATATCAATTGGCGCAACAATGGGATTGGCTCGGCTCGGTGAGCATGTGGGCATTCCGCTACCCCCGCCCGGCGCAAACGTATCAGGATTATTTCACGTTCATCACCCCCGATTTCACCCCCAAACCGATTTACGATGCGGTGAAAGCGTATGCCCACGGCGAAAAATAGCTTGAAAATGTGTATAAATGTGATAAAATTATACGGGTAGGGGCGGCTCGCGAGCCGCCCCTACGGCGATTATTTTTTGAGGATATTCAATATGCGGATAAATGTAGATGTTGCTGATGAGTTAATGGCAGAGGCAAAAAAAATTACGGGTTTGAGGACAGAACAATCTGTCATCGAAGCCGGACTGCAAACATTGGTGCAGTTGAAACGTCAGGAAGCGGTAAAATCGTTGCGCGGAAAATTGCAGTGGGATGACGATTTGGATGACTCTCGGATAACGGTTGCCCGCCGATGACCCGCACGCGTTGGCTCGTTATTTTGGGTGCGGCCGTGCTGTTGGCGATTGCCGCGCGGCTGGCGCTGGTTCGCTGGCAGGGGCAGTCCGGGCTGGCGGAAATCCGGCGGCGGGGTACGCTGCGCATCGGGCTGGATGCCAGTTTTCCGCCGTTTGAATCGCTGGATGCCGATGGTGCGGTGGTCGGGCTGGATGCCGATATTGCCCGCGCCATTGCCACCGATTTGGGCGTGCGCGCCGAATTTGTGAACATCGGGTTTGATGGGTTGTATGATGCCCTGAAAATCGGGCGGGTGGATGCAGTGATTTCCGGTTTGCCGATTGACCCGCTGCGCACCCGCGATGTGGCATATTCCACCCCGTATTTCAACGCGGGACAGATGCTCATCACCACTCGCCCCGATGTGCAATCGGTTGCGGATGTGGCGGGGAAAACCGTCGCGGTGGAGTGGGGTTCGATGGCGGAATTGGCGGCGCGCAAACTGAAAGAATCTGTGCCCGATGTGACCATTTCACCCCAACCGGATGCCGAAACCGCCCTGAATGCCGATTTGGCGGTGGTGGACGGTGTGCTGCGATTGAATCGCCCGCAGGCGCGCACCGTCGCCGTGCTGGATGACAACTGGTATGCCGTCGCGGTGAATATCGAAAATTCGACACTGCTGGCAGAAATCAACCGCACGCTGGATGCCATAAAAAACAGCCAATCGCCGTGTGGATTGGCTGTACCCCCGTCAGAATTTTCCCATTCCCCAAACGTGGAAAGTTGTTACGCTCGGTGAAATGAAATTATATCGCGGAGGAAACTTGTAGGGGCGGCTCGCGAGCCGCCCCTACGAAACATCCTTATGGAATACTGTCGCCGTAGGGGCACGCTGCAGCGTGCCCCTACGAGTCTTAAAAATTGGCGTCCAATTATTTAAAGGTGTCAGTCACTGCCGGGTGGAAGCCGCCAACCAGCGAACCTGATACGGTTCCAGCGGGATTGAATCGCCCGCAAATGTTTCCCCATTCAAAAAATCGAATATTGGTGCGCCGCCGTTTTTCGGGGCAGAAAAAGTTTGCGCCTGCGCCGAAACGTTGTGCAGGCAGAGTACGCGCTCGCCGCCGTCGGGAGCGGTGCGCCGCAGAGCGAAAATCGCCGGATTGCCGCCGATGATTTCCTGCCCGCCGTGCGGATGGAACGCCGGATGCGCGGCGCGGTGTTTCAGCAGATGGGTGTATTGCCGAAAAACCTGTGCGGCAACACTGCCGGGGTTTGCCAACGCGCCTTCCAACTCGCCGCGCAGCCATTTTTCGCGGTTGATGGTGCGGGCGCGTCCCGTTTCTTCTACCCCGATGAGATTATTGTGCGACCCGACCAGACTGTGGACGTAAATGCCCGGCACACCCGCCAGCGCCAGCATCATCGCCTGAGAAGCCATAAACCGTGCCACTTGCGTTTCTTGCGGCTCGTTGCCATTTGGGTCAGAGAGCGCATCAAACAGCGTGATGTTCAGTTCGTATGGGCTCTGGCTGCCGTCGGGGTTGGTTTTGTGGCTGACCAGCCCACCGTGCGCCAGCGTTTTCTGTACCAGTGCGTCAATTTCGGCATCGGTTAAAATGCCTTTGGCAGGCATCACGCCGATACCATCGTGCGACGCAATAAAATTGAAATAGGTGGCTTCATCGCCGGGGGTGGACAGCGATGCCGCCCAGCGGCTCAGTGCAGTGGCATCGGCGGTGTGCAGGGTGTGTAGAATCAACGGCGGCAGCGAAAAATTGTATACCAGTTGCGCTTCGTTGTGCCCGTCGCCAAAATAGCTGATGTTTTCGGCGTGCGGCACGTTTGTTTCGGTGATGAGCAGCACGTGCGGCGCAACCGCATCGAGCACGGCGCGCATCAGTTGAATGACGGCGTGGGTTTGCGGCAGGTGGATGCACGATGTGCCAACTTCTTTCCACAAATAGCCGATGGCATCCAGCCGGATGAAATCCGCGCCGTGCGAGACGTATGTCAGCAGCACGTTCAGAATATCGAGCAGCACTGCCGGATTTTTGTAGTTCAGGTCGGCTTGGTCGGCGCTGAAGGTTGTCCAGACGTATTTTTTGCCGGCGGCGGTCTCGAATGGGGTGAGCAGGGGGTGGGTGCGCGGGCGGGTGACGCTGCTCAAATCGGTGTCGGGGTCAACGGTGATGAAATAGTCGGTGTATGGCGGTTCGCCGTGCAGAAAAGCGCGGAACCAGTCGCTTTTGACGGAAATATGGTTAATGACGGCATCGAACATCAGCCGGAAATTTTTGTGGAGGGTGTGGATATTTTCCCATGTGCCCATTTCCGGGTTCACTGCCAGATAGTCGGTTACCGAAAAGCCATCATCGGAAGAATACGGGAAAAACGGCAGCAGATGCACGCTGCTGATGATGCCTGTCAGATATTCGCCCAGCACGTCTGCCAGCGTTTGCAGCGTGGCTTCGCCCGGCGCCTGGATTTGGTCGCCATAGGTGATGAGGATGGAGTCTTTTTCCGACAGATTTTGCGAGCGTCGCGCCGCCAGAAATTTGGGATGACGGGCAGCAAATGCGCCCAACACTTCTACCAAAGTAGCGAAAATATCAGGCGCAGCATCGCCGTACAACATTTGCAGGTGGGTTAAAATGCTGTTTGCCAGCGTCTTTGAAAGCGAAAACGTGGATTGGTGCATAAATTGTTTTTAACCTTTTACACCGCCCGCCGAAAGTCCTTCGGAGAGATAGCGCTGTAATCCGAAAAATAGGATGACGATGGGCAGCGTCATCACGGTGGAGGCCGCCATCACGACGTTCATCTGCGGGCTGGGGTCGTTAAAAATGGTGTTGATTTTAATGGGGATGGTGAACAATTCGTGGCTGTTCAAAAAGACAAACGCATACAAAAATTCGTTCCACGCAATCATAAACGTGTAAATTCCCACCGAAACCAATGCGGGCACGGCAAGGGGCAACACGATGCGCCAAATGACATCGAAGCGGCTGCAGCCGTCAATCAGCGCGGCTTGCTCGATTTCGTTGGGGATGGTGCGGAAATAGTTGGACAGCATGTACATCGCCACAGGCAAGGTTTGCGCCAGATATGTCAGCACCAAAATTGCAAGATTGTCTTGAATTTCGATACCTGTCCAGCGACTGACCTGCGCCAGCATCGCAAACAATGGGATGATGAGCAATACGCCGGGAAAGAGATATATCATCAAAATGCTGTTGAGCATAAAATTTTTGCCTTTGAATTTCAGGCGGACGATTGCGTATGCGCCCAGCGTTGACAGTACCACTGCCAAAATGGATGTCGGCACGGCGACTTTGACGCTGTTGACCACGTTTTGGCCGAAGTTTTGGAATCGGTCCCAATCGGGGTTAAAGAGCTGCTGGTAGGCATCGAGCCGCCATTCGCCGGGAACCCAAACCGGTGCGCGTCCGGCAATTTCGGCGCCGCTTTTGAATGATGATGCGAACATCCAGTAAAATGGAAATACCACAGAGGTGACGAATACCAACAACCCCATCCAGAAGAAGAACCGTCCCCAAGTGAAGTTGTGGGCAACATAATCGATTACGGACATTTTTTCGGTGCGTGCAGTCATTTTGGGGTCTCCCGTTTATTCTTCTTCAATATTTTTCATTACAAAGCCGATATAGAAAACCATAAAGACAACCAGAATGGCCAGCAATATCATCGATGTGGCAGCGCCTTTGCCGAAATTAAACAGTTTGAAACTGAATTCATACGTGAGGATGGGCAAGACTTTTGTGCCGAATCCGCCGCCGGTGAGCAGAAAGATGTCTTCAAATTTGTTGAATGTCCAAATGAGTCGCAGCAGAAAAATTGCGCCGAGCACATATCGCAGTTCTGGCAGGGTGATGTACCAAAATTGTGCCCATGTTTTTGCCCCATCCACCGAGGCGGCTTCGTATAGACTTTTGTCGACGGCCTGTAAACGTGCCAAAATCATCAGCATGGCAAAAGGGAAGTAGCGCCAAGCGTCAAACAGGATGACGATTACCAGTGCCCAGCCGCGTTGCGCCAAAAAGGCAATCGGGGTTTCGATTAAATTGAATGTCATCAGCAGGTAGTTGATGACGCCGGACGGTTTCGGGTCGAGCATCCAGCGCCAAACGAATGCGACGCTGACAATCGGTGCGATGTATGAGAAGAGAAAAAGT
>JANTHQ010000089.1 GCA_024762375.1 Anaerolineaceae bacterium | reverse complement strand
ATCCCAACGGCAGAAAACCTTCCATAATGTGCATTTGGGCAGGTTTTGCCCATACAGTTTGATTGACAAACAGAAGCATAATTGCCAGCAAGGCTGCGCCGGTTTGCCGCCAACGTGGTTTGAACTTGGCCATTTCGACCCTCCTGAAATATTTTATTTTCGAGAAAATGAGGAAGTGTGTAACAAAAAACCCGTCATTCGACGGGTGGGTGTGGCAATAATGCGTCCCACCTTTCCTCGAAGGCTAACACGACAGAGTCGAGGTTGGGTCATCGGGCTTCGTGAAATACGATACCGTTGCGGGACAGCGCCGGACTTGCACCGGACTTCCCCCAGTGGCTCAAAAATGAGCCTCTCGACTATCTATAAATATTTGAATATGCTGTATGATACAATTCTCAGGCGTGACTGTCAAAAATCGATGCGACGAATTTTTACCATGTGTTTTGCGTTTGCCGTCGATTGGGTTACATCCAAACTCGCCGGACGAGGATAATCGACGACCGCCAAAACATTGATGGTAATGAGGACGCATTCAAATGCTTTGAACCGATTACGCCGCCAAAATCTGAGTGCGTTTTTCATCCAAATTCGCCAGTAATGCTTCGAAAGCTTTGGCGAACGCCGCCACACCCTGCTGCTGCAGCGTTTCGGTCAATTCGGTGTAACTGATACCCAGCGCGGCGACGGCGTCCATCGTTGCCAGCGCGGCATCCACATCCTGCGTCAAACGCGGTTCCGCCACACCATGGTCTTTAAAAGCAATTATCGTTTGGGGCGGCATGGTGTTCACCGTGTCCGCGCCGATGAGCTCTTCCACATACATCACATCGGAATATGCCGGATTTTTGGTGCTGGTGCTCGCCCACAGCGGACGCTGCACTCGCGCGCCGCGTGCTTTCAGTGCGGCAAACCGTTCGCCACCGAATGTTTCTCGGAAACGGCGATAGGCGGCTTTGGCGTTCGCCACACCCATTTTTCCGCGCAACGCCAGCGCTTCGTCCGTGCCGATGGACTCCAGCGCTTTGTCGAAAATGGTGTCCACCCGGCTGACAAAAAATGATGCCACCGATGCCACCCGGCTCACATCGCCACCGGATGCCGCCAGTTTTTCCAGCCCGGCAAGATATGCGTCCGCCACATCATCATAATGCTGCAGGCTGAACATCAGCGTCACATTGACGTTTATTCCTTCGCCGATGAGAGTGGCAATGGCGGGCAGTCCCGCTTTGGTGGCGGGCACTTTTATCATCAAATTGGGGCGATTGACGGTGGCAAACAGTCGCCGTGCCTCGGCGATAGTGCCGTCGGTATCGTCTGCCAACGTGGGGGCAACTTCCAAACTGACATACCCGTCCACACCGTCCGTGCGATCGTATATCGGGCGCATCAGGTCGGCGGCGGCTTGAATGTCGGCAATCGCCAGCGATTCATAGAGCGTTTTCACATCGGCATCGGGATTCTCTGCCAGCAGTGTTTTCAGCGAGGCATCATAATCGCTGCTTTTGGAGATAGCATTATTAAAAATGCTGGGGTTGGAGGTCAACCCGGTGATGGCATCTTCAACAATCATTTTCGCCAAACCGCCATTTTCCAGCAAACTGCGCTGAATGTTGTCATACCAAATTGACTGACCGAGTGCCGTTAGTTTGTGTAATGGTGAAGTCATAAATTCTCCTTTGGGGCTGGTTAATTGGTGATTGGTTAATTGGTGAGTGGCGATTGACAAAAATATCCAATCGTCAATTTACCCATACTGCTCGATAAACTTTTCTGCTTGCATGACGAGTTCGCGGTTGCCAACAAAAAACGGGGTGCGATGGTGCAATCCGGCCGGTGTGATATCCAACGGTGATTGATGCCCATCGGATGCCGCGCCGCCCGCCTGTTCCATCAAATACGACAGCGGATTCACTTCATACAATAAACGCAATTTCCCGTTGGGGCGTTTTTTATCGTGGATGTTCACCGGGTAATAGAAAATGCCGCCGCTGAGCAGCGTTCGGTGAAAATCCGCCACCATCGAGCCGATATACCGCAAACCGAGTTCGGGGCCGCCGTGCTCGCCCTGCACCCACGCGGTAAATTTCTGCACACCGGGGCTCCAATGTTTTTGATAGCCTAAATTCGCGCTGAAATATTTCGGTTTGGCGGGAATTTTGATGTCGGGGTGAGAGAGGATGAACTCGCCGATTTGCGGGTCAAGCGTAAAGCCGTAAACGCCGTTTCCTGCTGAATACACGAACATCGTGCTGGAACCGTACAGAATATAGCCCGCGGCAACGATATCTCGCCCTTTTTGGATGCAGTCTTCCAGCGTACCGCGCTCGCCCACCGGCGATTTTCGGCGGTGGATGGCAAAAATCGTACCTACGCTGACGTTATAGTCAATATTCGATGAGCCGTCAAGCGGGTCGAACGATAAAACGTACTTTCCGGTGGGATATTTGTCGGGGATGTGCAGAATATCGCTGGCTTCTTCCGAAACCATTGCCGCCAGCCGTCCGGTGTGGTCGTTCAGCCGGAACAAAATATCGTTGGAAATTTCATCCAACTTTTGCACCTCTTCGCCCTGCACATTGATTTCATTCGTTGTGCCGAGCACTTCTGCCAGCCCGGCTTGGGTGGTGTGGCTGGCAATCAGTTTTCCCGCCAGCGCAATATCCTGCAGCACGCGCGTCAAATCGCCGGTGGCATCGGGATGCAATTTTTGCCGTTCCAAAATATGGCGCTCAATCGTCACCAGTTGACCCGGAAGCTTCCTCGCCCCGTTGGAATTTGCCATCATGGTCTGTCTCCTCTTCTCTTGCGTTGACTATCCTTTTGGAACATATAGTATCAGATTTTCGCGGTTTTCCAAAATGCTCAAATCGTGGTTTGACGCACTTTGAGTAAAGTGATATAATCTCTCTGAATTTTGCTCCACACGCAAAATAGTCGTTTGCACCAAAGACTGTTTTTGCAAGCGCATATTGACAATTTGACGACCTCTGTACAGATTCCCGGCAACAAAACAACCCGCCAAGTGTGTTGTTTTCTCCAATTCAGCAAAATAAATAGCGCGCTGTTCATGCTCGGTCGTGTTCGGCAAGCATATTTATGAAATTAACTCAACTCGCAATAAAAACAAATGAATATCATTAAGAAGGTTCTACAATGAAAAAAGAAACAAACGTTGATGTTGAAAACCATTCTCACGACACGCCCCAAAAACTCAATCTGAACATCGCAGAACTGGAAGAGAAGACACTTCCCGACCTGCGAACGATTGCCAAAGATTATGAAATCCCCAGTTACAGCCGCTTGAAAAAAAGTGAATTGATAAAGCAAATTTTGCGCGCTCAAGCGGAGCGGCAGGGGTTAATTTTTGGCGGCGGCGTGCTGGAAATTGTGCAGGATGGCATCGGCTTTTTGCGCTCAAACGACCTTTTACCCGGCCCCGAAGATGTGTATGTCTCCCAAAGCCAGATTCGGCGATTTGCGCTGCGCACCGGTGATATGGTGTTGGGGCACATTCGCCCGCCAAAAGAAACCGAGAAATATTACGGTTTGCTGCGGGTGGAAGCCATCAACGGACTCGACCCGGAAGTTGCCAAACGCCGCCCATCGTTTGAACGCTTGACCCCCATTTATCCCGACGAACAATTGAAATTGGAAACCGAACCGAACATTTTGGGCACGCGAATGCTCGACCTGCTGGCGCCCATCGGGCGCGGTCAGCGCGGGCTGATTGTTTCGCCGCCGAAAGCCGGTAAAACCACCGTCCTGAAACAAATCGCCAATGGCATTTCTGCAAATTATGGCGACATCCATTTGATGGTGGTACTCATCGGCGAACGTCCGGAAGAGGTGACCGATATGGACCGGTCGGTGGACGCCGAGGTGATGGCCGCCACATTCGATGAGCAAGAATCGAACCAAACCCGTGTCGCCGAAATGGCACTGGCACGCGCCAAACGGCTGGTTGAAGGCGGGCGGGATGTTGTCATTTTGATGGACTCCATCACCCGACTGACTCGCGCCTACAATATGGTCGTTCCCCCCAGCGGACGCACGCTCTCCGGCGGTATCGACCCGGCTGCGCTGTACCCCCCAAAACGATTCTTCGGCTCTGCCCGTAATTTGGAAGAGGGCGGCAGTTTAACCATCATCGCCACTTGTCTGGTTGACACCGGCAGCCGGATGGATGATGTGATTTATGAAGAATTCAAAGGCACGGGGAATATGGAACTCCACCTCAGCCGAAAATTGCAGGAACGCCGCGTTTTCCCCGCCTTCGACGTGGAACGCTCCGGTACCCGCCGAGAAGAATTGCTGCACGACGAAAAAACGCTCAACCGGGTTTGGACGCTCCGCCGGATGATCAACGCGCTGGGCGGCGGCCCCGAAGCCACCGAACTCATTCTGTCTCGGATGGCAAAAACCAAAAACAACGACGAATTCCTCCAAACCCTCCACAAAGACATTTTATGACCTGAATTCGGAGTTTCTGTCATTCCGGAAATTCGCCCGGCGAATTGTCCGGAATCCACATCGAAAAACAGTGGATTCCCGCCTTCGCGGGAATGACATACCAAAAATCTTTGCGAAATAATCGCATTTTCTCTTTTCGAGAAAAACTCCGAACTGATGTTTTTATAGCAGGGTAGGCAAAATTGCCTACATCCATTTGACATCCAACAAAGGGTTGACTATCATGCGTCAACCCTTTTTGTTGGAAGAGTTAATCGGCATGCAAAAGCCTTTGGCAAAAGAAACAACGCTATTACCCCCAAAAACACTCCACCTGTCGTGGAAAATTGCTCGCCAATTGTGGGCATCTGTAAAAACGCAAACCGTGCTGCCACAAACGGCCGGTCGGTTTGGCAGCCATCTGGTCGTTGTTGGGCTGATGCTGCTGGCGGCAATTTTGGGCGGCATCAATCTTTCTGCCAAACAAACACACGCCGCTGCCACCGAGCCGGTTTCGGCCCCGGTGCAGCAAATTGCGGCCAAAAGTAACGATGCGCCATTTGTGCTTTCCGGCAAACTGCAAAATCGAAATAGCGGGGTACTGCTACCCGCTCCCGTTCCCCAAACCATCATTCCCGACCGCACCGACCACAGCCCCAAAATTCAAACCTACACCGTCCAGCCCGGTGATACCATCATCGGCATCGCGGCTTCATTTGGATTGCAACCGGAAACGCTGCAGTGGTCCAACCCCAAGCTGGAAGACAATCCCGACTTGCTGATGGTGGGTGATGAATTGACCATCCTACCCGTCGATGGCGTGTATCATCAGGTTGCCAGCAACGAAACGCTGGACGAAATTGCCGGCACGCTGAAAGTTACCGCCGCCGACATCATCAATTACCCGCTCAACAACCTCGACCCGGAAAACCCGGTGATTACCCCCGGCCAATGGCTCATCGTGCCGGGTGGCGAAAAACCATACGTGCCAAAACACGTTTCGGCTGTGAATGTAAACGTGCCCGCCAACGCCACCAAAGGCACCGGCAATTTCCAATGGCCCACCAATGGCACAATCACACAGGAATATTGGAGTGGTCACCGCGCATTGGACATCGGAGCGTGGATTGGTGCGCCGATTTATGCCGCCGATGCCGGTTATGTCATTTATGCCGGTTGGGATAATTCGGGTTATGGTAACATGGTCGAAATTAACCACGGAAACGGCTTCATCACCCTGTATGCCCATATGAACACAATTTACGTTTCGGTGGGCGATGAAGTTTCAAAAGGGCAGCAAATCGGCGAAATGGGCAGCACCGGGCACTCCACCGGACCGCATCTCCATTTCGAAGTGCGGTTGAATGGCGTGCAGCGCAACCCATGGGGATTTTTACCGTAAATGCGCACACTGCTCATCACCGGCGGCAGCGGCTATTTGGGCCGCCATTTGTGCCGGTACGCCACCAATAAATTTGCCACCCATACAACTTTTCTCCACCACAAAACTGACATTACCGCCGGTGTACCCCACCGCCTCGACATCACCGATGCCGCCGCCGTGCGTGCATTGGTGCGCGAACTTTCGCCGACAGCCATCATCCACTGCGCCGCCAGTAATCCCGGGCAAGATGAAGCCCGAATGTTGACCATCAACCGCGATGGCAGCGCTGCCATCGCCGCTGCCGCCGCCGAAATCGGCGCGCGGCTGGTTCACGTTTCCACCGATATGGTTCACGCCGGAACAAACGCGCCATATCCCGATGACGCACCGCCGTCACCCATCACCCGCTATGGCGAATCAAAAGCCGCCGCCGAAGCAGCAATCGCCGAAATTTACCCGTCCACCGCCATCGTGCGGACATCGCTCATTTACGGATTGGAAGAAATGGACAGAGGAACAGCCGGGTTCGTACGGCGATTATCCGCCGGAGAGACACTGACATTGTTTTCCGACCAGATTCGACAGCCGGTGTGGGTGGAAACGCTTTCGGCGGCCCTGCTGGCGTTGGCAGCCGATTTTCCGGCGGTGCGCGGCACGCTGAACGTTGCCGGAGAGCAGGCGCTTTCACGTGCGGAATTCGGGCAGCGGATGCTCGATTGGTGGGGTGTGGCGTGGCGTGAGCACACCACGTTCGGGCGCGCCGCAGACCTCCCTGTGCCGTCGCCACTCGATTTGCGGCTGGATGTCTCGGCGGCGGAAACCGTGCTGGGCATGTCGTTTCCGGGAGTTGATGCGGTGCTGGATAATACTCGATAGCAGAAACCGGCAACCGCGATTCTGAGTTTCACAAGACTTACGTAATCGAGGGAACTGAATTAAGAATTCCTATGTCATACCGGAATTTCCCGCAGGGAAATATCCGGTATCCACACAAAAAATGTGGATTCCCGCCTTCGCGGGAATGACATCAAAACATTTTGAACAATTCGTCACCTGTCTTAAAAACCTGCGTAAGTCCTGTTCCAAAAAATTCCCACACCCTTCCAACTGAAAATTCCCGCTTTCGCGGGAATGGTTTCATATTCACTGATGTTACGCAACCTGAATTCGGAGTTTTTCTCGAAAAGAGAAAATGCGGTTATTTCGCAAAGATTTTTGGTATGTCATTCCCGCGAAGGCGGGAATCCATAGTTTTTCGGTGTGGATTCCGGACAATTCGCTGTGCGAATTTCCGGAATGACAGAAACTCCGAACTGATGTTACGCAGTTT
>JANTHQ010000088.1 GCA_024762375.1 Anaerolineaceae bacterium | reverse complement strand
CCGCCGAGCAACTTGTCCAAATCTTTCAGGTTGGTTGGGATGCCAACAATTTCTCCCTGATGTTGGCTGAGGTATTCAACCCGGTCGAAATAGGTGTCGATTGCTTGGCGGATGGGGCGTAAATCTCGGTTCGTCCGCTGTTCTGAAACGCCAAAAACGATGGATTCAGCGCGGTCGATGATTTCTTCCACGTCCACATCGTCTTCGTAGGCCAATTGGGCAATTTTTGCCGCGCCATCAATGAGGCGGCGTAAAACGGCGGTGCGTTCGATGATTTTGCCGTAAAATTCCACGTGAATGGAGGTGGGGGTAGCGGCGCTCAACTCGTTGAGCACGGCTGCGCCGCCGATATCGGCGAGCCGCCCTTGCCGCTGCAATTCGTCAGCCAGTGTAACCAAATCAATGGGCTCTCGGCGTTCATGCAAGCGTCGAATGGCTTCGTAAATCCATTGGTGGCGCTGCAGGAAAAAATGTGACGGTTCTAAAAACGTGCTCACTCGCAAAATTGCGTCCGGGTCTATCAGCAGCGCGCCGAGCACGGCTTCTTCGGCTTCGATATTGTGCGGTGCGAGTTTATCGGGTGGCGATGGTTTTTGGCTGTGGTTGTTGTTACCTGCCATTGGCGACATCCTTTAATTTTGACATGGCGGGCTGTTTGCCGGTTTTCCGGCAAAAATCAGCCAACGCACCAGTGCTATCCGGTTCGATGAAAAAGGAATGGATGGGTAGATGGGGGGTTACCCCAGGTCGTCCAAATCGAGCGAATCGACGAAATCGCGGAAAATATCCAAATCTTCTTCCGATTCGCCCCCTTCGGTTGATTCGCCGGAAGTTGCCGCTGCACCACTGAAGAGTAGTTCGATGTCTATGCCTTCTTCCGGTTCGATGCCGGCTTGTTCCATGACGCTGTCGTTGACAAAGATTTTTGCCCCGCAACGCACGGCCAGCGCCAGCGAATCGCTGGGGCGGGAGTCAACTTCAATGCTCCGGCCGTCGATATCGAGCACGATGCGTGCGTAAAATACATCGTTTCTCAAATCGTTGATGATGATGTGTGATACTTTCGCATTCATGGCGCGGATGAGATTTTTCATCAAATCATGCGTCATGGGGCGTGCGACGGCTACCTGCTGCAGGTGCATATGAATGGCTTCGGCGGTATCGGGCCCAATCCAAATGGCCAGATATCGCTCGACATCGGCTTCTTTTAGCACAACGACCCGATGTTGAGACATTAAACTCACGCGAATACTGTCGATGGTTACTTCAATCATAATCTATCCTCCTTGCCGGGTTGGCTCGGTTGAGAAATTATACCATACTCCCATACGGGCTACAAGTAATTTTAAGCATAAAAATCAAACAAGCCGCGGATGCGATTTCCACGGCTTGTTGGGCGTTTCAGAGGGTAAAAATTTTAGTTAAAGCTGAAAGGGTCATCGCCGGAAATTTCTTCGACCTCAAATTCGGCATCGATGCGTACCCACAAATAAATTTTGTGGCCTTCTTCAACCTGCTCCCAGCGTGCCGCCACGATATCCAATTCGCCGCGCGTTCCATCGCCGAGGGGGAAATTCAGCCGCGCCGGGCGACCCTCTTCCCATGCGGTTTGGCATCGCTGCATCAGTTTTGGCCCGTCGAAAGTTCGCATTTGCACCAGCGCGACCTGATTGCGGGTGCTGCCTTCCAGCACACTCGATGACCAGCGGTTGGTCACGGCTTCAAAATCGGGCGGCGGGCCTTCGACAATTGTGATATATGCGGGTTTCAGTTCCATAATTCACCTATTCGTTCAAAATAAAATCGTACAGTTACAAGTTATGCTGTATTTTACACCAGAGTTTGAATTTTTGCGATTTTGGCTGTTGAATATTTGGCAAGCCGCCCATCTGCCGATACAATTTCGAAAACGTGGTTTTTCAAATTCCCCAATAAAGGAAGGTCAATGTTAAAAACGCGATTGGTTTCTGCGGTGGGACGCGCGCTGCAGCCATTTTTCCCCCGCCGGTCACTGCCCGCCCGGCCGAAGGCTATCATCGTGTTAAAACCGTGCTGTTTGGGGGATGTCGTTTTGGCGACACCCGCGCTGGCTGCGCTGAACCATCGATTCCCGCAGGCCGATATTGACGTGGCAGTTGGCCGTTGGAGCAGGGCCGTGCTGGCCGATAATCCGCGGGTGCGAAACCTGCTCGATTCGGGGCGGGTGGGGCAGGGGCGCTACACGTGGCGAGATGTATGGCGGGTGGCGCACCAACTTCGGCAAAAAAAGTACGATTTGGCGGTCACGCTCGACCGTTCGCCGGTGGTCGGCTTGATTCCATGGCTGGCAGGTATTCCACACCGTGCGGGGTTAAACAGTTTGCACCGCGGTTTTGCCCATACCGTGCGAGTGCCGGTTCCCACTGCGGCACGGCACGAAGCACAAATTTATTTGGATTGTGTCACCGCCGATATGGCGTCGATGGATGCCGTGCCTTCTTTCTGGACAGAATTTTATCCGCCACCCGCGGCCACCGAAAAAATTTCCGCATGGGCCAACACCCCATTTGTGATATTACATCCGGCCGGCGGGGTGAATCCGGGCATGCGAATGCCCGACAAACGCTGGCCCGCCGAGCGATTTTCCGCACTGGCCGACCGGTTGGCAAACGCCGGTTGGCGGGTGCTTTTCAGTGGCACAGCCGATGACGTTCCGCTGTGCCGTCAAATTGTGGCAAAAATGGAATCGAATGCCGAAATCGTGGCGGGTAAACTTTCGCTGGGCGAGTTTGGCGCATTGTGCCGCCGCGCCGCGCTGTTTGTCGGTGGCGATACCGGCGCGATGCATGTGGCGGTTGCATCCGGCTGCCCGACTGTGGCGATTTTCGGCCCCACCGACCCGCGCCGCTACGGGCCTTTTGCGCCGCCATCGCAGGCGAAAGTTGTTTGGACGCCGTGGAACATTCCGGAAGGTGGTGTGGGGCAGGCAAATGCACAATCGTTTTCATGGGATAATGGCGCGTCGGTGGCAGACGTTTGGGCAGCATGTACCGATTTGCTGGCTGAACAACCGTCATCGCCGCGAAAGGAGCAGGTATGATTGGTGTGATTTTGGCCGCCGGACGCGGTTCGCGCATGCAGGGGCTGACCGAATCGCGCCCCAAAGCGATGCTGCCGGTAGTGGGCAAACCGATTGTCGCTCGCGTGGTCGAGCAGTTGCAACAGGCAGATATTGTCCGTATCATCATCGTTATTGCTGCTGATGACGCACATCTGCGCCCCTATTTTCAGGAAAATCCGCCCGCCGGGGTCACCCTCGAATTTGTGGTGCAACCTTATGCCGGTGGCATGGCACACGCGTTGATGCAAGTGGCCCCGTTGATAGACGATGCATTTGTGGTGACTGCTTGCGATAGTTTGTACCCCGAAAATTTTTACGCCGAGTTGGTGCAGGCTCATCTCGAAAATGATTCGCCGGCCACTTTGGCGCTGATGAAACTGCCCCCGGAGGTTATTCCCCGCGCCAGCAGTGTGGAAATTGTCGGTGGCCGCGTGAAACGAATTGTTGAAAAACCGGCGCTGGCCGATGCGCCGTCCGATATTGGCTCGCTGGCGCTGTACGCGTTTAGCCCGGTGCTGCTCAACTATCTGCAGCGGGTGAAAGTTTCTGCCCGGGGAGAGATGGAATTGCAAGATGCCATCCAAATGATGATTCGCGATGCGGGCGGATTGGGGTTTGTGCAAACGCCGTGGCGCTGGGAGTTGACCATTCCCGCAGATTTATGGGAACTGAATGTGTGGTGGATGCGTCAAACGCCGACAATGCTGGTTGTCCCGGATGGCGTATCGGCAAAACCGCCCGTGTTTGTGGAAAATGGCGCAACGATTGCTGCCGGTGTGCAACTCGGCGGGGCGGTTTACATTGAAAGCGGCGCACGCATCGGCGCACGCGCACGTTTGGAAAACAGCATCGTTTTGCGCGATGGCATTGTGCCACCGGGCGCAGATATTCGAGACCGGCTCGTTTCCGCGGCAATAAACGAAAAGAAATAATTGCCATTTTGGGAATGTTGTGGTACTATATTCCTATTCGCTGGGGGAAAATTTTTGTCATGGCAGATAAAAAACTCGTTCAACAAAAACTAAAAGCCGGAATCGCAGCGTTTAAAGCCGGAGACCGCACCGCAGCCCGATTAACTCTGCAATCGGCACTGCGCGATGACCCCGAAAATATTTCGGTGTTGCTGTGGCTGGCATATCTGTCCACTGAATTTGACAAGCGCGTTTTTTACCTGAACCGCGTGCTGGAGATTGACCCACAAAACGAGCGTGCCAAACAAGGGTTGCAGTGGGCACAAGCCCAGCAAAATGCTTCTTCCGCGGCGCATCCCCCGAAGCGCCTCGCGGATACCCGCCCCTCGGCGACCAGTGTGCCCGAAGATACATTCCCCATCGATGAAGTGCAACAAAATGCAAAAAAAGGTGTTATCGCCCAAAAAGCACGCCGCAGATTTCGCCCGCTGATTGCGTTGATTGTATTCGGCCTTGTGGCAGTGAGCATTTTTGCAGTGGTATTGATTTTCGGTGGGCAGATTTTATTGGCAGATCCGCGCCCAACCGCAACGGCAACTGCCACACTCACCGCCACAGCAACCTTTACGGCATTGCCGCCAACCGCCACCCCCACCGAAACCGCGACACCGACTGCAACCAACACGCCGTCGCCAACCCCCACCGATACACCTGTGCCGCCAACGGCAACCCCCACCGTGACAAATACACCGGTGCCCCCCACTGAAACTCCGACGCCGGTTGTGCCCACTGCCACACCCATACCGCCCACGCCCACACCGGTTCCGGTGCACAATCCCGGCCATCCCGGCGAAAAATGGATTGAGGTTGATTTGAGCGAGCAAAGCCTCACTGCTTGGGAGGGTACGGTGCCGGTGATGCATTTCATCGTTAGCACCGGGTTGCCGGGCACACCAACCGTGGTTGGCGAATTTCACATTTACCAAAAACTGGTTGCCACCCGAATGGTCGGCCCGGGCTATGATTTGCCCAACGTGCCGCACACCATGTATTTTTATGGCGGATACGCGCTGCACGGCGCATATTGGCACAACAATTTTGGACACCCCATGAGCCACGGCTGTGTCAATTTGGCATTACCCGATGCCGAAAAACTCTTCTACTGGGCCGACCCGGTTTTGCCCGAAGGCGCATGGTATGTCAATGCCACCGCTGATAATCCGGGTACGCTGGTTGTGGTTCACTACTAAATCTGCCCCCCGCCGTATTTGTTCAAATCCTGCACCTGTGTACAATACCTCTGTGCCCCGAATTTTTGGGTAAATACCGCATTGAGGAAGTGTTGTGAAAAAGTTAATCCCCTTGATATTGGTGCTGGTGCTGGCATTAGCTGCCTGTAACGGCACAACACAATCGGCTACAAACGCCGAACCAACCGCTGTCGAAACCGTCGCGCAAGTACAACCAACTGAAAAAACCGAAGTGGCCGCAACCGCCACACCGTCCGAACCGGCGGCAGATGTCGCCGCAACCGAACCCGCTCCGGTTGAGACGCCCACCCCGATTGCCCCCGGGTGTTACCCCGAACCGATTTCAAACCTGATAGACATGACGCCAAATGCCAAACTCGCGCCCGTTACAGCCGAAGAATGGCAATCCGGCGGCGATGCATCCGCGCCGATAACGGTCATCGAGTACAGCGATTTTCAATGACCGGGCTGTGCCGCTGCTGCTCCCGTGTTGGATCAGCTCCAAGAAGCCTTTGGCGACGACATGCACTTTGTTTACCGGCATTTCCCTCTCACCGGCATTCACGATAAAGCCGCGATGGCATCCATTGCCGCCGAAGCCGCCGGCAGACAAAACGCATTTTGGGAATTTCACGATTTAATCTTCACCCGCCAGCGCGACTGGTCCGGTTTTTCGCCGGAACAGGCGAAAGAACTTTTTGCCAATTATGCTTTCGAACTGGGTTTAGACCGCGACCAATTTTTGGCGGATATGGACGACCCCGCATTGAAACAAAAAGTTGACGATGCCGAAGCCGCCGCCCTTGATGCCGGTTTGCGCGGTACACCGACCGTCTTCATCAACGGATATGAATTTCCATCGCAAGATTTGCCGCTGAATAAAGAAGGCGTGGATTTCTTTTTGCAAATTGTTCGCACCCTGGAAATGCAATATGATGCGCCGGAGCAAGTTATTGACCCCGATAAACAATATCAGGCAACCATAAAAACCGAAAAAGGGGACATCGTGATTGACCTGTTCCCCGATACTGCTCCCATCAACGTGAACAGTTTTGCATTTTTGGCCGAAAAAGGCTGGTACGATAACACAACCTTCCATCGTGTTCTGCGCGATTTTATGGCCCAGGGTGGCGACCCGCTCGGATTGGGTATCGGCTGGCCCGGCTACCGCTGCACCGATGAAGTGACAGACAGTCGAAAATTCGATAAAGCAGGTGTGGTGGCAATGGCCAACAGCGGCCCCAACACCAACGGCGCGCAATTTTTTATCACTTTTGGCCCGGCCGAACACCTGAATGATGGCTTCACCATCATCGGGCAAGTGGCATCGGGGCAAGACGTGGTTGATTCGCTCACACTCCGCGACCCGGAAGCACAACCGGCATTCGACGGCGACAAAATTTTGAGCGTGACCATTTCAGAAAAATAAATCCGCTATTACGCGGGATGATGTAAAGCCTATAGATCAATTTGCACAATGGCGGATGGTACGTCGGCGCAAATTGGTCTATAATGCTGTATATTGAAAGTAAAATCTTTACCAGTGCAGGAGACGGAGAATGAAAAATATTTTGGTGACCGGTGGCGCCGGATTTATCGGTTCAAACTTTGTGCATTATATGCTCGGCCGATATGATGATGTCAACATTGTGGTGTTTGATAAACTGACGTACGCCGGTAATTTGGAAAATCTGAAACCGGTAGCCGAAAACCCACACTATTCATTTGTGCAGGGCGATATTTGCGACCCAACCGCCGTAGAAGCGGCGATGCAAGCCCATAAAATTGATACCATCGTAAATTTCGCCGCCGAAACACATGTGGACCGTTCGTTGATGGAACCGGGCAGTTTCATTCAAACCGACGTGTATGGCACATTCATTTTGCTGGAAGCCGCCAAAAAATTCGGCGTGGAACGGTATCA
>JANTHQ010000087.1 GCA_024762375.1 Anaerolineaceae bacterium | reverse complement strand
CTCTTTCAGCAGGGCATACGGCTGGTTTTGGCGGCGCAATTGGTACATCAGCGACTGAATGTCTTTGCCGAAACAACTGCCACCCGCACCGTTGCTGACATACGAGCCCCATGTGCTGATGCGGCTGTCGGCAGTGACACCCCGTTTCAGGTCTTCCATGCGGATATTGCCGAACGTTTCACCCAGCCGCGCGCCGATGCCGTTCCAGAAAGAAATGTAGGTCAGCAGCAGGGTATTCGCCACATATTTGATGGCTTCGGCGGTTTCCGGGGTGGTTTCGATATATTTGATGCGCACATGGTTGACGAATGGCGCATACACATGGCGTAAAATGTCGAAATCGGCTTCGCTGTCTGCGCCGACAACCACCCGGTCGGGGCGGCGCGAGCCTTCGACGGCATTCCCTTCCGGCAGAAATTCCGGATTGGAAGCCACACCAAAATTTTTCACGTCGTGCTCTTCCAGAATGCGCTGTAAATACCGTGCTGTTCCCACCGGAACGGTACTTTTATTTACCAGCACCACTCGCCGCTGGTCGGTGCGCGCGGCGAGCCGCTCGGCGAGATGGTGGGCAGCGTTGGTGTATGCGGTCAAATCGGTGGATCCATCAAGCTTCGGCGGGGTGGGCAGGCACAGAAAAATGGCTTCGGTGCCATCCAGAATTTCATCCACCGAGTCGGTGAAAAACAGGTAGCGGTTCAATGTGTCTTTGATGACGTTGGCAAGCCCCGGCTCGTTGACATACCGCTCAATTTGGGCGCGGTCGCCACTGCTGAAGGCGTCGAGTTTGGTTTTGTCAATATCGTAGGCATAAACGTGATGGCCTGTTTCGGCGAGTACCGCGGCGTGCGTCAAGCCGACAAAACCGGTTCCGGCGACAATTATTTTCATTTTTGAATGTCCTTTCAGAAACTTGTGTCAATCTTTTCTGGTTTATTTTTGCGAGGGCGGCTCAATAGCCGCCCTGTACACCTCTTTCTATTATATCCAAAATTTCTGCAAATGCCTATAATGGATTTTGCGTAATTTCGCGGGCGGCACGCCGGCCGATTTCCACCGCGTAATTTGTGCCGCGGTCCCACGGGTAGATTTGGCTCATGCTTGCCCAGTACAGCCCCGGAATCGGCGTTTTCAACGGCGGAATGTTTCGGCTGTGGTTGACGGGCGGGACGGGTTGGGCGTAACTTTCGGTGAACACCCAACTTTCGCGCACCCAACTTTCATTAAATTGCGGGTTGAATCGTTTCAGTGCGGGCACAAACAGCGCCAGCAGTTCTTCTTTCGTCATGCTAAAATAGTGATGACTCGGTTCCAGATAGTCGCCGCAGTAAACGATATGGTCGCCGGCATAATGTTCGCGGTTGATGAAATTGGTGTGTTCCACCAGCGCCAAAAACGGAAAGTTGGCAGTTTTGGGCAGGTTTATCCAGTAATGTTTGTCGGTGAGCCGGTGTTTCAGCGACAGCACCAGCACAATTGCGCCCATCGATTTGAGATTGTTCAGTTGTGCCAGGTATGATTCAGGCAGATTTTCTGCCATTCTGCCCATCAATTGCGGGGAAACGGTCGCCAATACCCGGTCGAAAATTTCGGTGCTTTCGGCGGTGGTGATGGCAACTTTGTTGCCCGGCTGGTGGGCGATGGACTGCACCGGCGTGCGGTAGCGAATTTCGCCGCCGCGTGCTGTCACCGCATCGGCGAGGGCTTGGTTGAACGCTTGAAATCCACCTTCAAAATAGCCGAGTTTCACGCTGCGTTTGTGCAATCGTGCCCACATCCATGCCATGTTGACATCGCGGTAATATTTGCCAAACTTGCCGATGAGCAGCGGTTCCCACAGCACACGGTACGTTTCTTCGCCCATGGTTTTGATGAGCCAATTGTGCGCCGTCTCTTTTTCCAGTGCCTGCCAGTTGCCGCTGATGCGCAGATAAACGCCGGTCAGGGCGTATCGCAGTTTTGCAATCGGCGAAATGGGGAGCAGCGCGTTTCGCCACAGCGGGGTGGCGGGGTACAATTTGTCATCAATAAAAAGAGACGTGATGGGTGAGGGGAAAAACAGTTTTTCCGACAGCCCCAACTCGTTAATCAACCCGATGACATCGGCATCGGTTTGAAACCAGTGGTGGTAAAACCGTTCCAGTTCCCAGTCCCAGCGGGGGTCTTTAAAGCCGGATGCCAATCCACCGGGACGGCTGGCGGCCTCAAAAATGGTGACGGTGTGCCCGGCGGCGGTCAAATCGAATGCGGCGCTCAACCCGGCAATGCCTGCGCCCACAATACCTATGTTCATATAATGTAGTCCTCTGTTTCTCTATCTCTCTGTGGTGACAACTATTGCGATGGTTGCGGCTCGGTGGCGGTGCTTTCGGCAGCTTGGGTAAATTCGTGCCAGCTCATGCTTTCTCGTGCCATGTACCAGAACCCCAGCAGGGTAATGGGCAGCCACAGGGCGGCGTGCAGTACCAGCGTGTATCCGGTGGCAATCACCGGGCTAACGCCGAACACTTTCAGCACTTCGATGCCGGGTCCGTCAAATGTGCCGATGTATCCCGGCGCGGAGGGTAGGGTGGTGGCTAAATTTACCACACCGTTCATCAGCATCAGCGCGAAAAAACTGACGGTGAAATTGAAGGCGTGCATCACAAACCAGTATTTCACGGTTTCCAGCAGCCAAATCACCACCGACGTGACGAATACCATCAGCACATCGGTTGCGCTGCGCAAACTGCCCAGCCCCTGCGAAAAGTTGTTCGCCATGCCCAGCAGCGGGTCGCGCAATTTTTGCGGCACAAAACGGTTGATGAAAAAAGTATAGATTTTTTCCGCCAGCCGGGGATTGATTGCCCACAGAATCAGAAAAATCAGCGCGCCGAAAAAGAGCACGCTGGCATAAATGACGGTTTGTTTGAGCCAGATGGGCAGGTTGGGTACGGTGGGCAGGGCAACCAGCACAAAAACCAGCATCACCAACCCATCGAAAATGCGCTCGACCAAAATGGTGGCGACGCTGGCGCTCACTGAAACCTGCTCGTTTTTTTTGAGCACATACGCGCGGATGACTTCGCCGGCGCGGAAGGGGTACACGTTATTCCCCATATAGCCGATGACCACCGGCGCCCACATTTTTCGAACGGGAATCGGTTTAATTTTTCGCAGCAGATAGTGCCAACGCCATACGCGCGCCCACACTGCAAAAAAATAGACAATCACCCCGGGGATAATCCAACCGTACCGCGCCGATTTGATGGTTTCCCACAGGTCGGGCAGGTGTAACCCGCGTAATGCAATTGCCAAAAAAATGACGCTGATGCCAGCGCCGAGCCAAAATTGCCATCGTTTCCACATGCCGCCATTGTACCATAGGGGCGGAAAATGAAAAAATATGGCACAAAAAAACGGCACGCAATTTCCCCTCAAAAGAGAGATTGCGTGCCGCGTATTTATTTTTCAGCGCTGTTTAGGCAGGCATCGGAACGGCTTCTGCCGGTTCAACCATGCCAGCCAGTACGCGTTCAACTGTCATGACGTGCGAGCATACGCCCCGCGCTTTGAAAAAGGAGCAATCGCAGTGCCAAGTGCCGTCATTATAGGAAACCAGATGGTCGTGATGGTCGCCTTTAAAGGTGACTTTAAGGGCGTTAATGTGTAATCTGTCCGGCTCTTGTGAGTATTGCAGTGCTTTTTCAATTTTACCAATCATCGCTGCGTCCATATAGAACCTCCTAATAGAAATTTGTGAGAAAAACCCTCTGCCAACAATATGAAAAAACACCCGCGCAGTTATACACGGGTGCCGATGTGAACGCTATTAAATTTGGCGGATGCCACAGGTTTCATGCGATTAAAACCTTCGTCGGTTCAAAATAATATTAGCTGTTACACGATGAATTATAGCCTGACTTGCTGTAAGAGTCAACTGTTTTTTTCGACGGAATCTATACGCTCAACCGCCGCAATGTTTAACCGAGGTTTGCCGGTGGCGGCGCGGTCGGCGGCGTGTGCCCGGGCGCAAATTGTGCCGGGGTGTTCCACGGATAGATGATGAACCGGTCGGTGATGGCGCCATAGTAATCGGGGCCGGTGTTTGGGAAAAAATTGGCTTTGGGGCGAAAGTGAAGCACGGCGGTTTCGACTTTTGCCCCGGCGGCTTCCAGCCTGCCGCGCACGGCAACCATGTTGATGCCATTTGCCCAAATATCGTCAACCACCAGCAATCGTTTGCCGCTGACCATGGTGTCAATCGGAAACTGCATAAAGGTTGGCCACGCCATCGTTTCGCTTGCCCCGGCTGTGACGGTTACCGCAGCGGTGTGCACATTTTTGATGTCCATCGCTTCGCACAATATGCCGCCGGGAAACAACCCGCCGCGGGTTATCATCACCAGCGCATCATATTCGTAATTGAATTGCGGCAGCAAATGGGCGATGACGGCATCAACATCGGCCCATGTTAAAATTTCGTGTTGAGAAAGTGGTTCGGCGAACATCGGTGGGACTCCATAGCATTTACACAGTCATTTTACAAAGTTTGGACAGGGATGTCAATTGATTTTCTCCCGACTTTTGGATTTGTCGGGGTCTTTGCGGAATTTGGGGGGGAATGGTACACTTTTAGATACGAATGTTGAATGATGAATGAGGAATTTTATGGCGACGCAAGCCCTGTATCGGAAGTGGCGGTCTCAAACATTTGAAGATGTCATCGGGCAGAACCATGTAACCGAAACGCTGAAAAAGGCGATTGCACTCGATAGAGTGGCACACGCTTATCTGTTTACCGGGCCACGCGGCACGGGCAAAACCAGCACCGCTCGCATTTTGGCAAAAGCGGTCAATTGCACCGGCGACGGCGAGAAACCGTGCAATCAGTGTTCAATTTGCACCGCCATTACCGAAGGGCGGCTGATGGATTTGATTGAAATTGATGCCGCCAGCAATACCAGTGTGGATGACATCCGCGACCTGCGCGACAAAGTCGGGTTTCGCCCCGGCGAAGCCAAAACGAAATTTTATATCATCGATGAAGTGCACATGCTCTCGAAGTCGGCGTTTAACGCGCTGCTGAAAACGCTGGAAGAGCCGCCTCCACACGTCATTTTCGTGCTGGCAACTACCGAGCCGGAAAAAATTCCGGCTACCATTAAATCACGCTGCCAGCGATTCGATTTCCGGCGTATCCGCGTGGAAGATATTGTTGGGCGGTTGCAGTTTATTGTTGAGCAGGAAGGTTTGCGCGCCGAAACCGAGGCACTGACGTTTATCGCGCGGCAGGCGGGTGGCTCGATGCGCGATGCCATCAGTTTGCTCGACCAGTTGACGGCATACGGGCAGAACGAGATTTCGCTCGATTTGGTGCACTCTGTGCTGGGAACGGCCAAGAATGCCGCCACGGTGGCGGTTGTCGGCCACCTTTTGACCGGCGATATTTCCGGCGGTTTGGCCGCCATCAACGATGTGGTGAGCAGTGGCGTCGAACCCCGGCAGTTCACGCTGGAAATGTTGGAATATCTGCGCGGGTTGATGCTGTTGCGGTACGGCGACAGTGAACAATTTTTAAATTTGCCGCCGGAACAGTTGCAGACGATGAAAACACAGGCGGCAATGGTTGAGCCGGCACGGCTGCTGCGTATGACGCAGCGTTTTAATGACGCGATAAAAGATTTTAAAACCGGCGCGGGCAATACATCGTTGCCGCAGTTGCCGTTGGAACTCGCGTTTGTCGAATCGGTTACAGAAGCGACCGGTATGGCTGCTGCGCTGCCGGTGACGGCATCGGCCCCGGTAAAACCGGCGGCATCGGTTGCGCCACCGGCCAAGCAAGCACCGGCCTCCACCCCCGCAACAGCGACACCTCCGCCGGTTTCCACCACGGAGCCTGTTGCAGTCGGAACACTCACCAAAGAATCGCTGCGTGCGCAGTGGCATCGAATATTGGAAGAGGTGCGCCGACGGGGCGGGAACGAGCAATATTTAAAACGCCCTATGGTAGAAGATGTCGATATTGAAGGATATACCATTGTGGTTCAATTTGGCGCGGCATACCAGATGACGGTAAAACGGGCCGATAAAGCCAAAGAGAAAATTATCGATGCATTCCAGGCGGTGTTGGGCAGTGGTTGGGTAGTTGAATTTAAAGTGTTATCCGGCGCGAAAGCAGATAATCAAACGGCAGCATCCGGTGATGCGCTGATTGACGCTGCGCTATCACTGGGTGGCAAACTGAAAGAACCTGAATAGATATTGGAGGTATAGAGATGGCAAAACGAAAACGAAAACCGGGCGGACGTCCCGTGCCGAGCTTCGGTGGCGGTGGCAGTGGCGGCGGTATGGCCGATCGTTTGCAAGCATTGCAGCAACAAATGTTGGAAACCCAAGAGGCGCTCGGGCAAAAAGTGATTGAAGTTTCGGCAGGTGGAGGCGCCATCACGGTGGAAATTACAGGCCATCAAAAAATCACCCGCATCGACATTGACCCGGATGTGGTTGACCCGGAAGACGTGGACATGTTGCAGGATTTGGTGATGGCGGCAGTGAATGAGGCCATTGAGCAGTCGCAGGCGTTGGCTTCCAGCGAAATGGAAGGATTGACCGGCGGGTTGAATATCCCCGGTTTGTTTTAAATCGCATGAACGTTACACCCAAACCCGTTTTACGATTGATAGATGAATTGTCGCGACTGCCGGGCATCGGCCCCAAAAGCGCGTCGCGGTTGACATTCTTCCTGCTGCGTTCCGGTTCGGCGCAGGCGGAAAGTTTGGCGACAGCTCTGACGGAATTGCACCAAAAGGTGAAATTTTGTTCGCAGTGTTTCAATATCGCCGAAACTGACCCGTGCCCGATTTGCGCGGATGAACACCGCGACCGGGGTGTCATCTGTGTGGTAGAAGAACCGCTCGATGTGCTGGCAATTGAACGTACCGGCGATTTTTTGGGACTATACCACGTTTTGCATGGGGCTATCGCGCCGGTAGAAGGTATTGGCCCGGAGGATTTGAAAATCGCTGAACTGGTTGCTCGGGTGGAGAAACTGCGGCCGAGAGAGGTCATCATTGCGACTAACCCGAATATGGAAGGGGACGCCACAGCTATTTACATCCAGCGACAACTTGAGCCGCTGGGTGTGTCGGTGACTCGACTGGCGCGCGGGCTGCCTATTGGCGGAGATTTAGAATACGCCGATGAGATTACGTTGAGCCGGG
>JANTHQ010000086.1 GCA_024762375.1 Anaerolineaceae bacterium | reverse complement strand
CGGGGGTTATATTTTCCAGCAGAACAGTTTCCACCCCAAATTGCGATGTGAGTTTCCGTGCCAGCATCTCACTTTCCGACTCAGAGTCTTTTTCGGGCATCATCACTGCCACCACCCGTTTGGGCCCAAACGCCCGCACGCACAGCGCCAGCACGGTGGATGAATCCACCCCACCGCTCACGCCAACCACTGCCCCATAACGGCGCAGGTCTTTCCGCACGGTTTTTCGCAGCAACTGAACCAGTCGTTCAGTTTCGGCAGCCGGGTCGATTTTTACCATATCTTTATTGAATACCATCGTTTTTTCCTTTTCATCCATTGATTTGAATAGCTCACAGTCGGTGAAAATCCGTAATCTTGGGGCGTCCGTGTGCTATTTTTCATCTTGATTATGTGTGATTATCGCCGTTCGCGCCGCTGACTGTAACAAATTTTTACATTATCCTGCGCAGTTAACAGCGGTGACATTTTAAAATCGGCGACAAATTGGCGGTGAACCAGTTGCGCCGACAGAATACCCGCCAGCGCCATATCATCCGTTTCGCCGATGGGCAAGCCGCGTTCAATCTTTTTGACCAACTGCGAAACCGCCGCCGGTTTGAACAGCCCCGCCGCGGTGATATTTTCCGGCGAGAGCATCTCTCGCACATATTCCGGCGATTGCCCGTTGAAAAAACTGCGGTGAATCGGCGCGCGGTATGGGCGTTTGGTTCGCTGCCAAATTTCGGGCGGTATCCACTGCTCTGCCATTTTTTTGACGATATATTTTTCGTTCAGCCTGTGCAGTTTGAACGTGTCGGGCAATTTTGCGGCAAATTCAATCACCCGATGGTCGAGAAACGGAAATCGCCCTTCCACCGAATTTGCCATGCCGACCCGGTCGCCCTGCGATGAAAGCAGATATGGCGTCATGAACGTGGCAATTTCCAAAAATTGCGCCTGCTGCAACTGCCCCCAGCGATGAAAATCGGCGGGCAGTTCGATGGGCACACCGTTTTCCGCCATCGCCGCGCGGATGTCATCGGCGAAAAAACGGCGGGCGCGGGCGGTATTTCGCCAGCGAATGGCGTGCGAATAGCCCGGCGCGTCGGTATCGGTCAGCCCTTCGCGGAAGAATGATTTGAGATATGCCCCACTTCCCGCCGACAGCGATTTGATGTACGGGTACAGCCGCTGCAGCAACAGCGGGCGAATTTCCGAATCGGGTTGTTTCGCCCAAAAACGGCGTACTTTTGCCTCTTTGAAAATGTTGTATCCGCCGAAAAATTCGTCCGAACCTTCGCCGGTGAGCACCACTTTGAAATTGTGCTCCCGCACCAGCCGCGACAACAGATACATCGGCACGGGTGCGGTACGGATGACGGGCGTTTCGGTGTGCCAAATAACGGTCGGAAACGCCTTGCCGATGTCGGGGTAATCGGCACGCACGGTTTGGTGGTCTGTGCCCAGAAAATCCGCCATTTGGTATTGAAATTCGCTTTCGTCGAAATCGGGGTCGGTGAAAGTGATGGAAAAAGTGTCGAGCCGATTTCGGGTATAATTGCGAATGATGGCGGTGATGACCGATGAATCCAGCCCGCCGCTGAGATACGCGCCCACCGGCACATCGGCACGCAGGCGGATTTGAGTCGCATCCACCAGCAGGGCGCGCAACTCTTCGACTGCATCCGCCAGCGGACGGGACGGGGTTCGCGTTTCCGCCGCATCGGGAAAATCGAGCGTCCAGTATGGCTCGATGGTCATCTGCCCCCGCTCGACTCGCATAAAATGCCCCGGCGGCAGCGACACGATATTTTTGAAAATCGAACGCGGTGTTTGCGGGCTCCAATATGTGAAGGTTTGCCCCAGTGCCACCGGGTCAATTTCGGCAGAAACGCGGGAGTCTGCCAGCAGCGATTTTATCTCCGAGCCGAAAATGAGTGCGCCATCGGTGACTGTGTAAAACAGCGGTCGAATGCCCACCCGGTCGCGGGCGAGAAAAAGCGTTTCGGTGTTGGTATCCCAAATGGCAATGACAAATTGCCCGTTCAGATATTGCAGGCAATCCGTGCCGAATTCTTCATACAGATGCAGAATCACTTCCGTGTCGGTATCGGTGCGGAAACGATGCCCGCGCGCTTCCAGCATCGGGCGCAGTTCCACATAATTGAAAATTTCGCCGTTGATGACAATCCACATCGTTTCATCTTCGTTGGCGATGGGCTGCTGCCCGCCACCCAAATCGATGATGCTGAGCCGCGCACTGCCCAACCCGGCATCTTCATCCAAAAACATCCCGAACTCATCGGGGCCGCGGTGGCGGAGCATCGCCAGCATTTGGCTGATATTCTCTTCCAGTATGGGGGTAAATTTCGTTAAATTTACAGTTCCGACAATACCGCACATATTATTTCAATCCGGTTTTTTTGATTTTGCCCGATGTGGTTTTGGGCAATTCATCTCGAAATTCGACATATCGGGGAACCATGTAATCTTCCATGTGAGCGCGGCAGTATGCCAGCACTTTCCCTTCGGTCAGGTTTGCGCCATCACCGTCAACCACCACAAACGCTTTGACGGCTTCGCCGAGAATGGGATCGGGCACGCCGACCACCGCCGCTTCGACCACGCCGGGCAAGCCGTACAGCACGTTTTCCACTTCTTTCGGCGCGACTTTTTCGCCGCGGCTTTTGATGATGTCGTCTTTTCGTCCGACAAAATAGAGAAACCCTTCTTCGTCCATCCGAAACAAATCGCCGGTGTAACAGACACGTTCGCCGGGGATGGGTCCGGGGCGATAGCGCAAGGCAGTCAGTTCGGGGGCTTCCCAATAGCCGCGCATCACGTGCCGCCCGCGCACCACCAACTCGCCAATTTCACCCGCGCCGAGCCGGTTGCCGTCCTCATCTTCCACCCAAACTTCGGTGCCGGGAATGGCAATGCCCACCGAACCGGGTCGTTTGTCGAGTTGTTCCGGCGGCAAATAGAGGGTGCGTTTGGTTTCGGTCAATCCGTACATCGAATAAATGGTCACCCCGGGGAATTTTTCGCGCAATTCCTGGATATGGCTCGGCGGGAGGGCGGCGGCGGTGTTGCTGATATACCGCAGGTGCGACAAATCGTATGGCGACAAATCCATTTGCAGCAGAATGGCGAACATGGTCGGCACACCGGGAAAACCGGTGACGCGCTCTTCGACCATTTTTTTCAGAATGGCAGCGGGGTATGTGAATCCGCGTTCCAGCACCAATGTGCCACCGAAACGGAAGGTCATCAGCAATTGATAGAGGCCGTAATCGAACGAAAATGGCAGCAAGTTGATGAGGATATCATCTTCCACATTTTCCAGATATTCGATGACCGATTCGGCGACGAAAACCACATTGCTGTGGTCGCTCATCACCCCTTTGGGGTCGCCGGTGCTGCCGGAGGTGTAGATGAGACACGCCAAATCGAGGTCAATGTTCACCTGCGGGGGTCGGTCGGCGGTAAAATCGGTTTGGAAGGCATCAAACGTGAAAAATCGCGGGTTCGCATCGGCGGCGGCAGATGCCTTTTTGCCGGTAAACACGCAAAATTTCAGCGATGGCGCATCGGCGAGAATGGTCGGGGCGATATTCCGGCTTCGGCCGCCATCGGCAATCAGTGCGGTGGCACGGGCGTTGTTCAGAATGTACAGCAGTTTATCGGGTTTGGTGGTGTGATTGACCACCACAAACACGCCGCCCGCTTTTAAAGTGGCGAAAATCGCCACCACCGTTTCCACCGAGTTGTTCAGATGGATGGCAACCCGGTCACCGCGATTGACGCCATTTTCGCGCAAGGCATTTGCCATGCGGTTGGTCATCGCGTCGAGTTGGGCGTATGTCAGCCGCTGACCATCGCAAATTAGCGCGGTTTTGTCCGGCAATCGCCGGGCACTATTGATTAAAAAATCTTGTACCAGCATAAATTTCCCCCGTAAATGGTGGATTATTTGTTTAAATGGCGTTCGATATATTTGGTAAGTTTCGCAACCGAATCGAAATTATCTGGGGTGAGGTCTTCATCGTTCACCGAGAAGCCGAAATTGTCTTCCACGAAGGTGACCAATTCCATAATGCCCACCGAGTCAACGATGCCCTCTTCCAAAAATGAGGCATCATCATCATACCCAAAGCCGTCATCGCTGAACAGAAAGTTGGTCGCAATGTAATCGCGAATTTGTGCCGGAATGTCCATTTGTTTGTGTTCTCCTTTCGAGTAACAGAGGCATAACGTTAAAGTGTCGGCAAAGCCGTTATCAGCCGCCAATAGTTGGCAACCACCGCCCGGTGCGCGCTGCCACCAAAAATCAGCAGCAATCGCGGCACAGCGGTGAAAAATAGAATAAGTTTGTAGAGCCACCCGGCAGTCACACCGTAATGTTTACGGAAAAACTGCAATTTGCTTTTGTACAATTGAAGAAACATCTCCGCCGCTGCTTGCCGGGTGCTCTGCCCGCCGTAATGCACGATGGACGTTTCGGGAACCCAGAAGAGTTTTTTGCCGGATTGTCGCGCCCGGTAGCACAAATCGATTTCCTCGGTGTACATAAAGTAATTCTCATCGAAGAGACCGATTTCATCGAGCACTTTCCGCGGAAAAAGGATGCATGCGCCCAACAACGCATCCACCTCGCGGGGGCGTGCTGCCCATTCCGCCATCCGATATGAGCCATACGGCGCGATTTTGTCCAGATGGAGCAAGCGCCACAGTTCGCGCGACAGGGTGGGAAAGGGGTAGCACGATGTCTGCAAACTGCCATCGGGGTTGAGCGTTTTGGGCCCCACCGCGCCAACATCGGGGTGTACCTGCAGAAAGTCGCGCAGGGTATCAAACGTGCCGGCAGAAACTTCGGTGTCGGGGTTCAGTAGCAACACATAATCCCCGCCGCTAGCTCGAATTGCCTGATTGTTCGCCGGGGCAAAACCGATATTTTCCCGGTTTTCAATTAGACGCACATCGGGAAAATCTGTTTTTATCATTGGCACGCTGTCATCGGTGGAAGCATTGTCTACCACCCATACATCGAATGTGCCGGCGGGCGGGTAACGGTAGATTGATGATAAACACTGCGCCAAAATTTCGCGGGTGTTCCAACTGACGATGACGATTGAAAGATCCATGTTCCCCACAAAGAGCAACGGTTACCACTCACTGGAACATTCCACTCCACATGGAATGTGCCTCAGTGATAACCGTTTGGTAAAGCTGCAATCATTATGGTCTTAATGAACGAACGATCGGCCGGGCAACTGCAGAAACAAGTTACTAACGATTGATGGGCATAAGTTGGCCGCGCACTTCACCGGCAGGGTTCAAAGCGGTGTGTGCGTTAACATACACCATGCCATCGTTGAGCATGTCCATCAAATCGCGGCCGGAGATGCCCCATTGGTGCAAGAGCGATGATGAAATTGTTCCGTCTATCATCAATTCGCCATCCACCACGTCGCAAGTTTCAAACACCGCCGGTTGCGGGTTTCCACATAGCGACACCAGTACCGGCGCGTTTTCATCAACTGTTGCAGGGCCGTGCAGGTGCATGCCACCAACTGGACCCGACAAATCGCCGATACGAACCATAAAACGCAAACCATCGGGCGCACCAGCTAAAATCGCTGTTCCGTGTGCATTGGACCCAACCACTTCATGCAATTCATTGTTGGGGCTCAATTTGGCCTTAAATAGCCTTTTGTTGGCCAGCACCGTCGTCGGGAGTACTAATGCTACAATCAAGATCACGAAAATTATCAACGTGCGTTTACTTCTTAACATGTACAACCTCCAATCATTTTTTTGACCCATATCTGCAGAAACTATACCAAAACTCCATATAAAATCGATAAAGAATTTCCATGAATTTAGTTAGAAGTTGTTTGAATGCGAGTTGCACTATTTGAGAATGATCGGCAAATACACCTTATAAAAATTACCATCGATGACAATCATGCGCGTGTCGGTTACAACGCCAAACTGATTTTGCACGGTCACCGTGATATTTTTGGTGCCGCTGCTACCCCACATAAACGAAGCCTGATCGCTGGCGGCATTGATGTGGGTGATAGAAACCGCGTCGGTGGCGCGCCACACATACGTCAGTGGAACGGTGACGGTGACTGGGGTGGTGTTTGCCAGAAATGTGTGCGTAATATTGGCTGAACCCATCAAATCCCCGTCGATGTGAACGGCTGTCGGTGCAACTTCCGGCGCGGGGGCCGGGTTCGCCAGAAACCATGGCGTTGCAGTCGCGTCAGTTTTGAAAAATGCCAGCAACATGTCGGCGATTTTTTGCTGTCCTGCAGGCGAAGGGTGCGTGCAATCACGTTCCATATCGGTTGGCTGCCATGTAAACCCATCCGAGCGCGGATTCTGTCCATCTGCCCAAATATAGGGCCCCCACGACAGATACGGCGCAACCACCGGGCCATTTTCCGGATTAAAGTTCAGGCCTGCATCACCGTTCAGTTGCTTTTCAATCATCCATTTTACGGCAAACCCGGATTCATAGGCTGCCGGCTCTGGACTCAATCCAATCCAATACGTGTATGAACGCGTTCGACTGGAAAAGTAGGCGATTTTCAGGTTTGGATATTTCGCGGTTAAATTGTGGGCAATCGCTTCTAAATCGGTTTGAACCGTTTGCGCAAACTGTGGAAAATCGCCGACCCCGGTGCGGGTATTTTTGACCCACGCCACCTGCACTTGCGCCGGTGTTACGCCGGCATCTGCCAACCACTGATCGAGCGTCGACCACACCGCATTATCCGGGTCTGCCCAGATATCAGATACCTGCCCGGGTTGAGCACCGTTCACCAGCGTCAATTGCGGGTTGATGTCCGGGTCAGTTGCAGCAGTGTTGATGAAGGTGCGAAATTCGCGGTGTACGTTTGACATTCCCACCGAAATGAGCACGATGCGGCCGTTTGGGTCGGGCACGCCGGCAGCATTCAGCGGGGTGATTTGGTTTGCCAATGCGACACCGGCAGCCGTATGCGCCACCGGGCGAATATTGCTGCCTCCGGGATACAAACCACCAAAAAAGCCCGTTGGCGTGGAATCATTCAAGTCTCTATTTATTCGAAGGTACTCTCCGGCGCCCAAATCGTTCAATGGGGTTGCCACCGGAATAAATTGTCCCATATGGGCGGGGTTATTGGGGTCGGTGACCGTGCAGGTGTCACCACCTTGAGCCAATACCGGGTTTGTTGACACGGCCATATACAGCATCACGGCCACCAAAAGCACAAAACCGGTTTTCTGAGTTTTTTTAATC
>JANTHQ010000085.1 GCA_024762375.1 Anaerolineaceae bacterium | reverse complement strand
ATCCGTCGGAGTGGTCACCGAAAAAGAAAATTTCAAAGAGGCAAAATTGGGTGTGGAAGAATACTTCTTCAAATATGCCAATACCAACCCCGATTTGGCCCGCGCGCTGAAAAACGCCCGGCGCATCAACGAGTTCAAAAGCGAAGGGGACTATAGCTACAGCATGGAAAAACTGGTTGGCGATGGTTACATGCTGATCGGTGATGCGGCGCGGTTTGTGGATCCGATTTTTTCATCGGGTGTCAGCGTGGCGACATATAGTGCCAAATTTGCCGCTGAACGCATCAAATATGCATTTGAACATAACGATTTCAGCGAGGCAGCGCTACAACCCTACGCCGATAAATTGGGTGGCGGCGCGAAAGTGTGGTACGAGTTTATTCGGCTGTATTATAAACTTTTGCCCATTTTCACGCATTTCATCCAATCGAAAGATTACCGTTTGGAAGTGCTGCAACTGTTGCAGGGAGAAGTTTTCGACCGAGAATCTGTACCCGTACTCGATGCGATGCGGTCATACATCAAAAAGGTGGAAGAATCAGACAATCATATTTTCAAGGGGCAATTGACAGCGATTCCCCTTGATTAACATACCAGACTTCATCACAGGATTAACATAATATGATTCGACGTTTACTTTATTTGAATGGATTGGCCACGATAAGCGCGGTATTGTTTCACGCAACCGGGTGGGGCTACACGGCGATGTTCTGGTGGACAGACCGTTACCGCCCGGTTACCGTGCCAAACTTCGACCAACTTGGCGGGATGACATATTTTAGTATTCGTGCGATTGAGCAGTTGGTCATTGTTGCTATTCCGGCGTTTTTATTTGTATCGGGTTTTTTCATCGCATTTGCTACCGGACGTACCAAGCGCACGATTGGTTGGAATGTTGTCGGAACACGAATAAAAAATCTGGCAATCCCGTATGTTGTATGGTCGATAATTGTATTTGTAATGCTGTTTGCGCTCGGAGAGAAGTTTTCTCTGGCGCAAATGGCTAAAATGTTGGTATTCGGCGAGACACAGCCGCCATATTATTATGTGCCGCTGGTTATCCAACTGTATTTATTGGCGCCGCTGCTCGTGCCGTGGGCAAAAAATCATTGGGTATCACTTTTGGTTGTGGCGGCGATCATCCAGTTTGCGGTTTTGGGCATTCGGTACGCAACCAGCCTACGCATAGATGCATCGTTGTTGGCCGGCATTGAATGGTTGGGTCGCAGTTGGTTCTTTCCGGGGCACATCTTTTGGTTTTCGGCCGGGTTGGTTGTCAGTTTCCATTTAAAAGCCATAAAAACGTGGGCCGAAAAATATCGATGGTGGTTACTGGGTTTTACGGTTGTGGCTTTTATCGCCGGTATGATCGAATGGGAAATGCTATTTAGATTATCGGGCCAGCAATGGATAGCTAGTGAAGAAACCGTTATCGACGGCATCTATTCAATCTTCTTTATGCTGACCTTTATCGCTTTTGACCAAATGGCATTGCCTGCGGCCAAACAAATTGCAGATATCGGCACAAAATCTTTTGGTATCTATCTAATTCATGCGCCAGTGTTAATGTTGACCGCCCGTGTACTTTATCACTTTACTCCGTGGCTATTGGCGTATCAAATTCTATTTTTACCTGTTTTGGTGATAGCAGGTATTGCAGTTCCGATGATATTGATGATTGTGGTCAAACAGTCTCCGGTACATCGATATTACCAATTTATATTTGGTTAAGTTGTTTTCAGCAAGTGGGGAGAAAACATGATGAGCCGGCGATTACTGGCACTCAGTGGAATTGGTGTGATTGGTGTTGTATTTCATCATGCTATCCATTGGGTAATGACGGGGATGTTTTGGTGGACGGATAGATATGTACCGGGGGCATCAATTCCCGATTTTAGCGCTTTGGGTGGGGCAAGTTATTGGACCATCCGCGTCATTGACCAGTTTTTCGTGATTTCGCTACCGATATTTCTGCTGACCACCGGGTTTTTTGTGGCCGGTACCATCGGCCGCGGCGATACACGCCACGACTGGCGCACGGTTTTCAATAGAATCCGGGTGCTGCTCATTCCATATTTGTTGTGGTCAGCTGTTTATGTGGCCATGCGCTACGTGTTTGGCGAGCGATTCTCCATCTCTGAAGTATTGGCGATGGTTGTACTCGGAACCGCTGTGATACCATTTTACTATGTGCCCCTGCTGATTGAACTGTATATATTGGCACCGTTTGTAGTGGCTTTGGCGAAAAAACGATGGTCAATTCTGCTGTTGATTGCGGCCTTGTGCCAACTGGTTGTCGTGACGGCCGCATACAAGCCGTTCTTTCCCGCCATTCCCGGCCCGGAGGGTGTGTATGCCTTCATCCGTGGCACACACCTGCTCGATTTGGGCGGCTGGTTTGTAATAGGTGTTATCATCAAATTGCATTTGCCGGCCGTGAAGGTATTGATGGCTCGTGTTCAGCCGGTGTTGATGCCTGCAATACTGATAATCGCACTGATGGCATTGGCAGAATGGAACATGCTCCGCAACTTATCGGGCAAAGAGTGGATAGCTACCGATTTAACAATTTTGGATAAAGTGTTTGCCTTGTTATTTGTTGCAACAATTCTATTCCAAAAAAACTTAACGATACCATTCTCGCTGACACTGGGAAAGTTGGGTACAAAAGTGTATGGCGTGTATTTGGCTCATATGCTGGCATTGGATATCACAGCCAAAGCCGTGTACCATTTTTTGCCGGGGAGTATGGCTTACCCGCTGTTCTTTTGGGTACTATTGGGCAGTATCGGACTTTTTGGCCCGTTACTTTTGATGAAAATTGTAAAAGACACACCGTTGCGGCGATTGTATGTGCCGCTGTTTGGATAAAAACTAATCATAAATGTAACAGTTTGAGGTTGTTATGAAAAAAGTATTGGTTACCGGCGGCGCCGGGTTTATGGGATCGCATTTGGCAGAAGAATTACACAATCGCGGGTATGCTGTGGTTGTGCTCGATGATTTGAGCGGTGGCTTTGAAGATAACGTGGTTGACGGCGTGAAATTTGTGCGCGGCAGTATCACCGATGTGGCATTGGTCAATCGCTTGTTTGAAACCGAGCAATTTGAAGACGTTTTCCATTTGGCAGCGTATGCCGCCGAAGGTTTGAGTCATTTCATCAAACGCTTCAACTATACCAACAATCTCATCGGCAGCGTAAATTTAATCAACGCGGCTGTCAATACCGGTGTGAAACGATTTGTCTTCACATCGTCCATTGCAGTGTATGGCACAAGCCCCCAACTGCCGATGACCGAAGAGACGCCACCGCACCCCGAAGACTCGTATGGTATCGCCAAATTGGCCGTTGAGCAGGAATTGGTGGTGTCAGAGGAAATGTTCGGTTTGGATTATGTTATTTTCCGCCCGCACAATGTTTACGGCGAACGACAAAATATCGGTGACAAATATCGAAACGTGGTCGGCATTTTTATGAACCAGATTTTACAGGGGCAGCCGATGACCGTTTTCGGTGATGGCACGCAGACACGCGCATTCAGTTACATCGGCGATATTATCCCGCTGATGGCAGATTCCATCGAGAACCCCGCGGCGCGCAACCAAATCTTCAATGTGGGCGCCGACCAGCCGTACAGCGTTAATCAATTGGCAGAAGCGGTTGCCGCCGCGATGGGCGTTCAGCCGAGTATTGTTTTCAAGCCGGCGCGAAATGAAGTGCAGGATGCCTATTCTGACCATTCGAAAATCCGGGCGGTTTTTGGTGAGCGTCCGGTCACTTCATTGGAAGATGGCTTGGCGAAAATGGCGGCGTGGGTCAAACAGCACGGCGCACGCTCCAGCGACGAATTCGAGGGGATTGAAATTATGAAAAACTTCCCCAAAGCGTGGCTGCCATCTTGATGGAGCGAACATCTATGGCGCAACCGAAGGTCATCACCGTAATTTTGAACACCAACCGGCGCGACGACACGCTCGAATGTCTGGCATCGCTGGCGGAGAGCACGTATCCCAACCTGCACACCATCGTGCTGGATAACGCTTCTACTGATGGTTCGGTCGCCGCCATCCGAACGGCGTTTCCGGCGGTGGAAATTATCGATCTGCAGGAAAATTTGGGATACGCCGGTAATAACAATGTTGGCATCCGCGCGGCGATGGCGCAAAACGCCGATTGGGTGTTCGTGCTAAATGAAGATACCGTCCTCGACCCCGCGTGCATTTCGGAATTGGTGGCATTCGGCGAAAGTTCGCCACAAATCGGTATTGTTGGCCCGATGGTCTATCACCATAATGAACCGACGGTCATCCAGTCGGCGGGTGGGCGGCTGAACCATCGTTGGGAAGGGGCGCATATCGCCCAAAATGAACCCGACACCGGGCAGTTTTCTGCGCCCCACCGTGTGGATTGGATTTCCGGTTGCGCCATTTTGGTGCGGCGGGCGGTCATCGAGCAGGTGGGGATGATTGATGAGCGGTTTTTTTACTATTGGGAAGAAACGGAATGGTGCGTGCGTGCCACCGAAGCGGGTTGGCAAATTTGGCATGTGCCGGGCGCGAAACTGTGGCACAAAGGCGTTCAGCGAAATTACCAGCCGAAACCGTCGGTGACATATTACAGCACGCGCAACCGATTATTGCTGCTGGCAAAACATCGTGCGCCGTTGTCGGTGCGGGCGGCGGCGTGGGCTCAAATTGGACGCACGCTGCTCAGTTGGACACTCAAACCGAAATGGCGCGACATGCGCGGGCATCGAGACGCGATGTGGCGGGGAATGCTCGATTTTCTGCGCCATCGGTGGGGGCAAATGCCGGCACGGTAAAAGGAAACAAATGCACATTCTATTTTTATCACGGTGGTTTCCATTTCCACCGAATAACGGTTCGAAAATACGCATTCATAATTTATTGCGGGGTTTGAGCCAACATCACACCGTATCGCTGCTCAGTTTTGTGGATGAGGACGATGCTGAACCGGATATTGCTGCGGCATCAGTGGTATGTCACTCGGTGCGAGTTGTCCGGCGCAAACCATTTGCCCCCGACGGCTGGCAGGCTCGGCTGGCGTTTCTCAGTGTCACCCCACGTTCGGTAATTGATACATTTTCGCCGGATATGGCGACAGCAATTTTAGAAACGCTGGCAAACGGGTCGGTGGATTTGGTTGTCGCATCACAGGTGGATATGGCGGTGTATAGCCGCTATTTTCGCGGAAAGCCCGCTATTTTCGAAGAGGTGGAAACAGGTGTGCTGTATGAGCAATTTGCCCACGCCGAATCGTTACTACAGCTATTGCGTTACGGGCTGACGTGGGCGAAACATCGACGCTATTTGCGGCTGCTGTTCAAAGATTTTCGGGCGTGCACGGTAGTTTCAAGACAGGAACGGGAACTTTTGCGGCAGGTTGTCGGCGGAATTGAGACGATAGAAGTGCTGCCCAATTGCATCGATTTGGCAGAATATGAAGGGGTGAATGAGCAAACGCAACCCAACACTTTGATTTTTATGGGTGCTTTCAGCTATAATCCCAATTACGAAGCAATGATCTGGTTCGTTGACAAAGTTCTCCCCATTATCCAATCTGAATTGCCTGACGTGCATCTGACGATAACAGGCAACCATCAAAACCGCCCGCTCCCCCCTGCGGAGAACGTAACACTCACCGGGTTTGTGGATGATATTCGCCCGCTGGTGGCGCGCTCGTGGGCAAGTATTGTGCCATTGCACACCGGCGGCGGCACGCGCCTGAAAATTTTGGAAGCGATGGCGCTCGGTACGCCGGTGATTGCCACCCCCAAAGGCGCAGAGGGGTTGGACGGTGAACCCGGCAAACATTTACTGATTGCCGATACGCCGGCTGCGTTTGCCGACGCGGTCATTCAAGTATTGAAAAACGAACCGTTGCGCCAGCAACTGGCCGAAAACGGCTTGGCACTGGTTCGGGAAAAATATAATTGGCCGGCAGTATTGCCAAATTACCTAAACTTGATTGACAAGGTTGTTACCCCGTAATTTCAAACGGAGATTTTTTCGATTTATGCTCAGGATTTTCTATTCGGTCGAACACCTCATAAATGACACCATGCTGGGACCCATACGCGGTTGGATAACGTGGAAACTACCCAATCTGGCGCGGCCGGCCATTATTGCCGGATTGTTGCTGGTGGTCGGTTTTTTGGCCTTTGCCATCCCCGAACCGGTGATGTATTTGGTGCTACCGGCGCTCGCTTTGGCGCTGGGTGGGGTGATATTGTTATTTCGATATCCGCCTTTGGGGTTGATAGCCGTCATCGGTTCGGGTCTGTTGCCGTTCAATTGGATTAGCGGGTTAAACGCCACACCAATACTGGTCGCCGGGTTAATCGGATTGTGGATTTTGAAAATGCTGCTGGAAAAAAATCTGCACCTTATCCCATCGCCGACGTTTCGACCGCTATTTGCACTGCTTGTTATCGCCGTGATGGCTTTCGCTGTGGGACAAATTCCATGGTACACCTTCGCTCAGGCGGCTCCGATGGGAGCGCAGGTGGCAAGTTTGGGGCTGTTTTTTCTGTCGGCCGGAATATTTTTGATGGCGGCACATCAAATCCGTGATATAAAATGGCTCGAATGGATGACGTGGTTTTTTTTGGCGATTGTTGCCGTCTATATGTTCGGTCGAATCACCCCCGGTGTTAACCGAATGTTGGGGCGCGTGTACAATATCACCAATACCGGCAGTTTGTTCTGGGTTTGGGGAGCCGGGTTGGCTTTTAGTCAAGCGGCATTCAACAAAAAGTTGTGGTGGGGCTGGCGCGCATTTTTGGGCGCACTGACATTGACCATCCTGTATGTGGGATATGGCATTCAAGGCGACTGGAAATCGGGGTGGGTGCCTGCATTTGCCACGATTGGAACCATCATTGCCATCAAAATGGGGTGGAAGCTGTTGATGGCAATGGCCCCACTGGGTGTTTTACCGGCGTGGTATCTGGGAGCCAAGATTATTCAATCTGATGCATACAGTTATAGCACTCGCGTTGAGGCGTGGTCGCTGATTGCCCAAATCACCAAAATTAATCCGATACTGGGGTTGGGGCCGGCAAACTATCGATGGTACACACCACTCTTTCCCATTCGTGGCTATTCTGTCTTTTATTTTTCGCATAATCAATTTGTGGATTTATTTGCCCAAACCGGCATTTTAGGCGTATCCGCATTTTTATGGTTTTTTGCCTCCATAGGAAAATTGGCTTGGGATTTGCGCGATAGGGTTCCGGAGGGTTTTGCCACAGCGTATGTCTATGCATC
>JANTHQ010000084.1 GCA_024762375.1 Anaerolineaceae bacterium | reverse complement strand
TCAATTTTTTGATAGCATCAAATAGCTCCGGTGAGGGTTCAACCGATTGAAACGTGCCGCGATATGTCTGCACCGGCGGGCGGGGGCGGTCGGTGGGCAAAGAAAGCGCCGAAACTCCCCGTAATTGTTCGAGCCAATAGGCTAATTGCGATTTTAAGAACGGGCCTTGTATCCACTGACGCTGCCATACGGAAAAATCGGCATATTGGATGGACCTTTCCGGTAACGTATGCCGCCCCCCGGAAATCCGGTTTTCATACAATTGCACAATCTCCCGCCCCAAAATGCTGGTTGACCATGCATCAAAAACAGCGTGATGAACAGTAATCTGAACGAAATGCGATTCGTCACCCAACCGCACCAGCAAAGCACGTAAAAGAGGACTTTTATCCAGCACAAATGGATGTGCGGCATGCTCACTGGCCAGTTCCAGCGCGGCAGATTCCCGCTCGCTTTCGGGAAGGTGGCGCAAATCAACTTTTGTCGGTGTGACAGTAATTTGCGGTAACACCACCTGATACGAAACACCATCAACCGCCGTGATGATGGTTCGTAAACTTTCGTGGCGCTGTATCACCTGTTGCAATGCCCATTCCAGCGCATCCACATCCAATTTACCGCTTAATCGCACCGGAATAACAATGTTGTATGCGGAATTATCCGGCTGCAGTTGCTGGATGAACCACATCCGTTCTTGCGAAAATGCGGTGCGCAGTGGCCGGTCGCGCGGAACCGTCTCGATGACAACCGGTTCGGCAGGTGATGCTGTTTGCAGTGCCATTTCGATTTGCCGCGCCTGTTTTTCGATGGTGGTCAACTGGAACAAATCGGCCAGCGGGAGTTCAACGCCAAAAGCATCTTTGATGCGGGAAAGCACCTGCATCGCCGACAGAGAATCGCCGCCCCATTGGAAAAAATCATCATCAACACCGATAACATCGATATCCAGCACATCTTTCCACATTTCGACCAACGCTGTTTCAACATGCGAGCGCGGGCGCTGTGTGCTCACATCGCGTTCGACCACCGGATTTTTCTGCCGCGACCATTCGGCGACAGGTTTCAATGCGCCGTCGAGAAATCGCTGGCGGCAGACAAAACGCTGTACTTTTCCGCTGGATGTTTTCGGCACGACCGTCGGTTTAACCAGCACCACCGCATACGGTTGAATTTCGTGAACTTCCGCGATTGCCTGCCGGATAGTTTTGATGACCTCATCGGGGTTGATTTTTCGCAACGCTGTGCGGCGAACTTCTTGTACCACTACCAGTTTCTCGCCCTGTCCGTCAATTTCCACCGAAAAAGCGGCACTACCGCCATGCTGCAATGCCGGATGCGCATGCTCTGTGGTAAATTCGATGTCCTGCGGATAATGGTTCCGCCCCTGAATGATTATCAAATCTTTAATGCGTCCGGCGATAAACAATTCGCCGTTTTGCAGAAAGCCCAAATCACCGGTGCGCAAAAATGTTTTTTCAGGAACATCCGCCAGTTGTGCCTCAAATGTCTGCGCGGTGAGTTCAGGCTTGTTCCAGTAGCCTTGCGCCACACTGGGGCCCGACACCCAGATTTCGCCAACTTGATTTGGCGCACATGGCGCAGCAGTTTCCGGGTTGACGATGGCAATTTCTTGCTGGGGCGGTGAGCAGCCACACCCCACCAGCGATTTTGCGTTTTTGGCTTCCGGGTTCACCGGCACGACAGTTCCATCTGTTAGCGCCGCCCGCTGCACAGTCGCTATCGTCGGGACAGCAGACTGATTGTTTCCGGAAACCAGCAAGGTTGCTTCTGCTAGCCCGTACACGGGGCGAAAGGCATTTGCCCGAAAACCGCATGGCTCGAAAGCATCTACAAACCGGGCCATGGTTTCGGCACGAACAGGCTCTGCACCAACTGTCGCGACTTCCCAACTGCTCAAATCAAGCGTTTGTCGCTGCTCCGGTGTGGTTTTTTCCACACACAGGTCGAAAGCAAAATTGGGCGCACTGTTCACCCTTGTTTTGTAACGGCTGATGGCCTGCAGCCAGCGGATAGGTTTGCTCACAAAATCGATGGGAGCCATCAAATAGGTACAACCGCCGCAGAAAATCGGCTGTAGAATACCGCCAATCAATCCCATATCGTGATATGGCGGTAACCACAATACGGTGTCGTCTCCCGCTGAGGTTTGAAAGGTTTGTTGGATCAATGCAGAGTTGTGCAATAGATTCCGGTGCGAAACCATCACACCTTTCGGGGCGGCGGTGGAACCTGATGTGTATTGCAAAAATGCCAGACTGTCACCATTAATTTGTGGTTCCTGCCACTGCGCGGCAGAAACACGGTCAAGCTCGGTGTTGAGATCGAGTACGGGTAATTGTTTCAAGCCGTCCACATTATCAAATTGGGTACGAATTTTGGTGATTATTTCCGAATCGGTAAGCGCAAGTGAGGCTTGCGCATCGTTGACCACCGCCAATACACGATACAGATAGCGGTTGTGTCGCGGGGGGTAGAGGGGAACCGGGATACATCCGGCATATAAAGTGCCAAAAAATGCAACAATATACGTCAACCCCGGCGGATACAGTAGCAATACCCGTTCACCGGGGTTGGTATGTTGCAACAGCATCACCGCAAACTTTTTGGCGGATTCATCTAATTGCCGAAATGTGAGCGATGCCCCTTCCGTCTCGCCATTTTCCAGCAAAACAAAAAGTGTCTTTTCAGCATATTTTATGGCTTGATGCTGCAAAAGGTGTACAAGTGTTGGTGAATCAGAAAAATGTTCGGACGTTGGTGCTGTCATAAATCGGATACATCCTTTCCGATTTTTAAAATCAATTTACACAGTTTTTGTTTTATCTGAATTCGGAGTTTTTCTCGAAAAAAGAAAACGCGGTTGTTTCGCAAAGATTTTTGACATGTCATTCCTGCTTGTGCCCCCGGTACGAGGGCGGGAATCCATAGGTTTCTGTTATGGATTCCGGACAATTTGTTGCGCAAATTTCCGGAACGACAAAAACTCCGAACCGACGTTATTTATGATAATTCTGTGAGATACAACACGAACGCATTATTTGCACGTCCAAACAGAGTGGCCTGCGGCATAGTTTTGTCTCCCCTCACTCCTCTATCCCCAAAAACATCCCATAACGTTTGGCTTTAATGATACCCGTTCTCTTCCACGTAAATAACTTTGCTGCCCTGCGGCGAAAAGTGGAAGGGCACCGACCGCAGTTCGGGCAGGGCACGCAGAATATCGCTGTGTTTTTCCGGCGGGGCATACAGCAGCAAAAAACCGCCGCCACCCGCACCGAGAATCTTCCCGCCGATTGCGCCCGCCATCCGCGCACGTTGATACCAGCCGTCAATTTGGGTATTGCTGATATGCGCCGTCAGTTTGCGTTTTTCCTGCCAGCCTGCGTGCAGAATTTCGCCAAACCCGCCGAGGTCATTCCGCTCCAGCGCGTCCAGCAGTTGGTGCGCCAAACCGACCATCTTCCGCAGCGATGCCTGCTTGTCCGGCTTTTCGCGAGTCAGTTTTGCCTGCTCTGCCAGCAAACCGCGTGTTTTGCGGGTCATGCCGGTGTACAGCATCAGCAGCCCGTCTTGCAGCGATTGTTTCGTTTCGGGCGCACAGATGACCGGGTCAACAAAAACCGTGCCGTCGGGATTAAATCGGATGAACTGTAATCCGCCGTACGCGGCGATATACTGGTCTTGCTTGCCCGACGGGTGATGGCACAAATCCATTTCGACATGGCAGGCTTCGCTGGCGAGCCGTTCTGCGCCCGCCATGTGCCCGTTGGCGGCATACAGCGCGTTCAGCAACCCCACCGTGTAACTCCCCGATGACCCGAGCCCTGTTCCCTGCGATGGAATGTCGGAGATGGATGTGATTTCCACGCTGGACGTGATACCCAGCAGTTTCATCGATTCGCGGATGAGTTCGTGTTGCAATTCGTCCACACTATCCACAATTTCGGTGATGGAGTAACTGGCACGAATTTTATGGTCGAATTTGGGGTTGGTGGTGATGTAAATATATTTGTCGATGGCTGTGCTGACAACAGCGCCCTGCTCCTGTTCATAAAATGCCGGCAGATCGCTGCCGCCGCCCACAAAACTGATGCGCAGTGGTGTGCGAGTGATAATCATGCTGATACCTTCAGTTTATCTTTGATGTCATTGCGAGCCAAAGGCGAAGCAATCTCATCCATTTATGCGCGGAGATTGCTTCGGGCTACGCCCTCGCAATGACGGGTTTTATCCTCTGATGAACGACAATGTTTGTACCCCGGCGCTGACAGCGCTTTTGAAACCCTGCCACGTGTTCAACCCTTTCAATATGGTGAAAATGGGTGTCGGGCGGAACATCCACTCGCGAGTGGCGCGTTTTTGCCAATAATTCAATTCCTCTGCGGTGAGGTTGGGGTAATCGAGTACGGTGGATTGGTCCATGTCCACCTGCTCCCAATCGGTGCCGGGGCGGAACCAGCCGTTTTCCACCACTTCGTAAAAGAAAGGCGTGCCGGGATACGGCGCTGCAATGTGGAAAATCGCCACGTTGAGCGGCAGTTTCTTCGAGAAGGCAATGGTTTGTTTGATGGTTTCCACAGTTTCGCCGGGCAAACCAATAATGAAATAGCCGAAATTTTTGATGCCGGCCCGTTTTGACCACGTGAGCGCGCGTTCGGCTTTGGCGGGGTCGGCGCCTTTGCGGGCGCGTTTCAAAATTTCCGCCGAACCGGATTCGATGCCCCACGAAATCATGTGGCAGCCGGCTTGCGCCATCGTGTTCAGCATTTCTTCATCCACATAATCCACCCGACTGTTGCACATCCATTTCATATCAATTTTTTGGTCAATCATGGCATGGCAAATGTCCATCACCTGCTGGCGATTAACGGTGAACAAATCGGCATAAAACATCACGTTATTGATGCCGAGTTCCTTCAGATGCCACAATTCTTCCAGCACATTTTCGGCGGAACGGAGGCGCACGGTGTAATTGTAACTGACGTGTTTGATGCAGTATTTGCATCCGGCGGTACAGCCGCGGCTCGGCACAACAAAGGCATACGGGCCTTTGATGAGCGGCATGCGATATTTATCGAGCGGCAGCAACTCGTGCATCGGCAGGGGGAGATGGTCTAAATTGGCGATGAACGGTCGGTCGGGTGTGAGCGCGGGTTTGCCCGCGTTGCGCCACCCCAGCCCTTTGATGCCGCTGAAATCGCCCGCGGCAATCGCTTCTGCCGCAACCGGCTCCCACGACGGGTCGGTTTCTTTCAGCAGCGAAACGATTTTCGGGTTTTGCCCGCTATTCCCTTCGATGGCGTCAATCAGTTCGCGCAGGGTCAGTTCCGGCTCGCCGCGCAGCACAAAATCCACTGCAGGATAGTCTATCATCGTGTTGACGGTATTTGGCGTGACGTGCGTGCCAAATGCGATAGTGGTTGCGCCTTTGCTTTTTGCCAGAAAAATGCCGTACATATCGTTGGTGAGCGTGGGGGCGGTAACTTGGGTCAGATAAAATTTCGGCTGTTTTTTGTCGAGCAACTCATCAAATTCCTGCCAATTCATTCCCAAGGCGATGGCATCCACCACTTCCACCGAATAATCGGGGTGCAGCAGTGCCGCCATACGCGCCAGCGAAACTTGCGGCCACAGCATATTTTCCCGCGAACGGCGTCCCACCCGATGCTGCGAGCGAATCCACACCCCGCCATCGGGCGACGGCGGATTGACCAGCAGCACATCCACCGCATCGGGGTTTCTACCGGCTTTTGTCGGTTCCTTCATCATTTCGCTGATGTCGGGAAATTCCGCCGGACGTATTTTTTTAATTGGGCGTGTGCCCAAATTTATCCATTTATTTTCTGTCATCGGTCATTTGTCCTTCGTCATTCGCTATTTGTCACTCGATTCTGTTGACGTTTGCCGATTTCTCACCCTGAGTAGCCCGCAGGGCGTATCGAAGGGTGGAAATCGCAGGGATAAACGCCCTTCGATACGCGATTTGCTCTGCAAATCGCTACTCAGGATGCGTTTATCCCTGCAAACGATGAAACGTCAACACACCCTCGTAACTCAACTCATTTTCCCAAATCTGAACTCGATTTCTCTTCTCGTGTCGTCAATTCCGAAAGCACCAATCCCATCAACCACGATGTGAACAATTGAATGCCGGTCAGCACCATGACGGTACTGGTTGCCGGAACAAACCACGGCGCGACATCTTCTCGGCGGGGCGTATTCCATCGCCGCCACACATCAATCACGTAAAATAATCCACCCGCCAACGCCGAACCAATCCCCATCCAGCCAAAATGGTTTTCCAGCGGCTGGTTGAACAACGGGCGTCCGAACAGCCCTTGCCGCACCGGGCGTTTGTGGAACAACGATACCAGATAGTTAAACAGCGTGCCGGTGGCGAAAATGCTCGTCCCGGCGGCGCTCAGCACCAGCCCGGCAAACCAACTGACCAGTTGCGAATCTTTCCGCGAGGCGGGACTGCGAGTGATGGTGCGCCACATCGCCGAAAATACGCCCGCGACCCATAGCCCAAAGCCAACCAGCCCAAAAATGCGGGTGGGATTGTATGTCAGTGCGGTCATCAAAATGGAGTTGAGAAAGCGGATGCCGTCGTGCACCACGCTGAGCTTGCTCGCCCCGACCCGCTCGGAATACGGAATGGGCACTTCTACCACTTTGATGGTTTCGTGCATGGCGCGAGTGCTCATCACCGGGGTGAAATTCAACCCATCCGGCAGCGGGTATAATTTTTCCAAAACCTCGCGGCGCAAAACACGCTGGCCGCTCGCGCTATCGGTGACCCGCTGATTGCTGATGATGCTCACCAGCGTGGCAAAAATGGTATTGCCGATTCGGCGTGTGAGCGGCATATCGCTGTCGTGCCCCGCCATACGCGAACCAATAACCAAATCGGCATCGCTGTGGACGATGGGGCGACACAATTGCGGAAAATATTCCGGCGGATAGGTGCCATCCGCATCCAAAAATGCCAGCAGATTGCCTTTTGCCGCCCGAAAACCGGTTTTGATGGCCGCGCCGTATCCTTTGTTCACCGGATGCTGCACCAGCACAACACCGTCATAACTGCGAACAATCTCCGGCGTGCGGTCTTGCGAGCCGTCATCAACCACGATAAGTTCCAAATCATCCACGCCAACTTCTGCCAGCGCGGGTTTTACTGCCAAAACACGTTCCACAATATCGGCGATGCCATTTTCTTCGTTGAGTGCCGGAATGACCACTGAAAGTACGTTCACAAAAAAACCTCCCTAAAATTAACGGTTAAAAAATCACGATTCTCGGCGCAGTG
>JANTHQ010000083.1 GCA_024762375.1 Anaerolineaceae bacterium | reverse complement strand
ATATTGACACGGCCATTCCGTGCGGGCTGGTGCTGAATGAGCTGGTTACCAACGCGCTGAAATATGCATTTTCTGACGGCAGTACCACCGACCCAACCGTTACCATCCGTCTGCGTGCCGAAGGTGACGGCAAGCGGCATTTGGTGGTTGCCGATAACGGCATCGGCCTGCCCGACCACGCCATCAACACTCTCACCGGCGCAACAGCCACGCCCAAAGGTTCCTCGCTGGGAATGAGTCTCATCCGGCAATTGAGCAACCAATTGCACGCCACCGTTTCGGCAGCCAACGCCGGCGGCGCTCGCATCGAACTGGTTTTTTAATCGCGGACGATGACGCTGCCGCGGTCCGTTTTCTCCACCAAAATATGATATGGAAATGCGCTCTGCAATTCCTCAATATGGGTGATGACCATTATTTTCGCAAAATCATCCTGAATGCTATTGATGGCTTCCACCAGCCGTTCGCGCCCGCGTGCGTCCTGCGTGCCGAAACCTTCATCAATCACCAGCGTTTGCAAATTTGTGCCCGCTCGGCGCGCCAGCACTTTGCTCAACGCAATCCGAATGGCAAAATTTACCCGAAAGGCTTCCCCGCCGGAATACAACTCATAATTCCGCGTGCCGAGTTCATCGGCAATCCGAATATCCAGCGTTTCGATGGTGTTATCGTTGGTGCGCGCTGTGCGCTGGGTGACAAATTGCACGTTCACCCGCCCGTCCGTCATCCGCGATAGCAGTTGGTTGGCTTCCTCTTCCAATTCTGGGATGGCGTGTTCAATCAGCAGCGCCTGCACCCCTTTTTTGCCGAAGGCAGCGCGCAATTCTTTATATACCGTTTGCGTTTCTTTCAAGTCGGCCAGCGTATTTTCTTTTTTGCCGATTTCTTCCGCCACGTTTGCCAAATGGTCGAGTTTTTGCCGTGCCGCCGCTTTCGCATCACGGGCTTGCCGTTCATCGCGCTGCAGACGCGTCACCGCCGCATCGGCTGCCGCCAGCGATTGCGTCACTTCCGCCAGATTTGCCGTTTCTGCCGTCAATTTTGCCACCGTTTCGCGGTCGGCGGCCGTTTGCGCCAATATCCGTTCCCGCCGCGCCTCATCTGCCGCGAGTCGCGTTTCAGCTTCCGCCAGCTGCTCTTGGGCGTGCTGCAACGCCTGCCACTGCGATTCAAACGCTGCCAGCGATTTCAGCGCCGCGCGGGCGGTTTCGTGCGCTTCCGGGTCATAATCCAGCGCCGCAATCTGCTCGTTTATTTTCGCCAGCGCCGCCGTTTCTGTCACGGCAAAATCAGCATCCGCCAATTGACGTTTATATTTGTCCAGCGATGCCTCAACCGCCGCCAAATCCTCTGATGCCTTTTGCGCCTGCGCCAATTGTTGCGTTACCTGCGCCAATTGCCCGTGCAGCGCATTCAACCGGCGCAATTCGCCCTCCGCCTGCCGAATTTCGGCTTGCAGCGATTTCTGCTCGGCGGAAATTTTTTCCAACCGTGCTTTATTGGCACGAAATTTATCGCCGCGCGCCGTGCCGTCTGCCGTAAACTTCTCGCGCACTGCCGTGCGATGTTCATCATTCAGCGGCTGGGTACACACCGGGCAGGTCGAACCGGCTTCTTCCAATTGGCTGAGTCGCATTTTGATGGTATCCATCTCGGCTTTCAACTGCTTGTTTTCCGTTTTCAGTTGCGCGCTTTCTTCCGCCAGCGCGGTTAATTTTTGCCGATTGCCATCCAGCGTTTCGGCAATTTTTTCCAGCGCCGAAATCTGCTCGCGCAATTCTGTTTGCCGGACAGTCAGTTCTGCCACCGATTCAATGCGGGCGGCCAGTTCTGCCCGGCGCGATTCCTGCACTTTTATTTCCGTTTCGATGGCGGTGCGGGCGCGCTGGATGGCGGTTTCCAATCGGTGCTGCTCGCGATTGAGCGTCGAAACTTGCGCCAGCCGCGCATTCATATCGTCCACCTGCGCTTTGGCGGCTTGCAACTGCGCGTGTCCCGCCTCAATTTCCGCCCGGCGGGAAATGGTATCACGCAACGCCGAAATTTTCTGCTGTAACCCGGCAATCCCCGCCGACAGGTCGTCAATATCCATCTGAGCCTGCTTGAGCCGCGATTGCAAATCTACCAACTGCCGGTGTTTGAATTCCATCTCTTTTTGCTGCTGGCGGATGGCCGCCAACGTTTTTTCGGCCTGCTGCAATTCTTCCAACAACCGGTGCGCCTGCTGTTCGAACTGTTCCCATTCGCGGCGCAGATCATCTTCATGGCCCAGCTCTTGCTGCATCTGCCGAATTTGGGCTTCTACCGCCGTGATTTCCTGTTCAAACTCGCGCACTTTTTCCGCAGCGCGGTGTTCATATTCATCGTAAATGCCCAAACCGAGCACATCTGCCAGAATTTGTTTGCGTTCGGCGGGGGTTTTGGTGGTAAATTCATCAGCGTGCCCCTGCAACAGAAACGCCGAGTTGATGAACGTGTCATAATCCAGCCGCAGCAGCCGGTTGAGTTTGTGCTGCGTGCTGCGGACGCTGCCTTCGGTCAGTGTGCGCCAATCGCCGGCATCGGGGGCAAATCCGTGCAGATGGAGTTCGGTTTTGCCACGTTTTCCCATTTTTCGGCGGCGCAGCACGCGGTAGGTGGCCTCTCCGAGTGCGAAAATAAATTCCACCGACATTTCATCGGCTCCCAGATGAATGAGGTCATCATCCAACCGGGTGCGGGCTTTGCCCCACAATGCCCATGTGATGGCATCGAGCAGGGAACTTTTTCCGGCGCCGTTTTCCCCCGTGAGACAGGCGACATGCCAATCCGAGAAATCGAGGGTTTGCGGCGTTTGGTACGCCATAAAATTTTGGAGGGTCAGTTGAACGGGAATCATTGTTTCTCTGTTTTCGGTTTTTAGGTTCTGTTGACGTTTGCCGATTTCTCACCCTGAGTAGCCCGCAGGGCATATCGAAGGGTGGAAATCGGTGCGATAAACGCCCTTCGATACGCGATTTGCAGAGCAAATCGCTACTCAGGATGCGTTTATCCCGGCAAACGATGAAACGTCAACACACCCTAGTTTTTGGTTTCGTAAGGGGCGAGCAATGCTGGCCCCTTACGCAATACAGGGTTTCACAGCATAACGCGATGCTATTCATCCAACAAATAAACCGGCTCTTCGTAATAGCGCACGTGATGGTTGCCTATCAAATTATAGACCGTTTCATTCAACCATGCTGATTTCATTGCGTGCGGTTCATCGGCTTTTAAGCGTTCCAAATCAAGATTCAGTCGCAATACACGCCCCGAAACAACCATCCGGGTAATGCCCGCGGGTACGGTTTTGCCGGTACTGGAAATTTGTAAAATCTGCTCGACGGTAAATTTCGGGAATACCACCAGCGCACTCATTTCCGGGTATTCAATCCGCGCCTCGTGGAATTGCTGGCTGCGTGTGCGTGCCACATCGGCGGCGGCGATATATTTGGCAACATAATTGTTCAGCGCATCCAACCGGCTGCCACCGGGCACGGGTGTGACCACGCACGTGCGCATATCGGGGGTAACAACATAACACACGCCACCCAGTTCGAGCATGTTGTCGGCGATATAGTTGGGGTCAACTTCGGTGTGGGTGACATCGCCGCACGCTTCGGTGAAAGCCAAAAACTCATCCGGCGTCATACCCTGAATAACGTGATTCCACGTTTGGGCTTCAATCTGTCCATCATCCAGCGAAACAACCTGTGCCGCCAAAAATTTGTATCCCATCTGTTTCAGGGCGCTGACGCGGGTAGCGCCATCCATCACCACAAATTTTCCTTCCCACTCGGAAACGATGGGCGGGTTTTTGAGAATTTTCTCGGTAGAAAATCGCTCAACCAAACGATTCACGCGCGCCGGGTCAATTTCTTCGTGCGGAAAAACATTGTCCACCGGCAAAATCCGCAGCGCCAGCGGATTGTCGGGCGGGGCTTTCAAAAGCGAAATAATTTGTTCGGCAACGGTGATGGCGGCGGCTTGCTGTGCATCGGCGGTGCTGGCAGCAATGTGCGGGGTGGCAATCACACGCGGGTGCTGAACGATGGCACTGTCCACGGCCGGTTCCTCTGTAAACACATCGAGTGCCGCGCCCGCAATCCGCCCCGATTCGAGTGCCGCGAGCAAAGCCTGCTCGTCGACAATACTGCCGCGTGCTGTGTTGATAAGATATGCGCCTTTTTTGATGACAGACAATTCTTTTTCGCCAATCAACCCGACTGTTTCGGGGCGCAATGGCACGTGAATGGAAACAATGTCAGACTGTTTCAGCAAATCAATCAAATCTACCGACTGAACATCGCCTTCCAAATCGAGTTCCGGTGTTCGGCGGCGTTGATTGACCAGCACGCGCATCCCAAATGCCAGCGCACGGCGCGCCACTTCTCGCCCAATGCGCCCGAACCCGATGAGCCCCAGTGTTTTTCCATACAATCCGGTGCCCAACAGCGCCGATTTTTTCCACTGGCCGTGTTTCAAGCTGTAATCGGCTTCCGGCAGGTGGCGGGCCAGCGCCAAAATCAGTCCCATTGTGTGTTCGGCAACCGCCCGAGTGTTCGCATCGGGGGAATTTACCACTTCGATGCCGCGAGCTTTGGCCGTAGCCGTGTCTACATTATCTAACCCCGCACCGGCACGGGCAATCACCCGCAGTTTCGGGGCGGCATCTATCACCTGCGTGGTCACTTTGGTGGCACTGCGCACCACAATGGCTTCAAAATCGCCAATGACGGCGCACAATTCATCTTCATTCATCCCCGTTTTCACAGTGACATCAAAATTGTCGGCAAGCAAATCAATTCCAACCTGCGCAATTTTATCGGCAATCAATACTTTTGCTGTGGATGACACGTTTTTCTCCTTTACTGCATTCGTCTGATTTTATTTTGTCTGCATTGAATTGTAGTGATGATTGGGCAATTTGCCAATTTTATAAATTGTCACCGACACGATTTTGTGCTAAACTTTACGGCGTGCCGTAAGCGACACACAATTTCAGTTTTACAGAAAAGAGGTGGGGAAATGATGAACGCCAAAACCCCAAATATTGTGTTTATCGTACTCGATACCCATCGGTTCGATCGAATATCAACCTATGGCTACCGTCGCGATACCACCCCCAACATCGATGATTTTGGCCGACACGCCACCGTTTTCGAAAACGGCATTTCCACAGCCCAATGGACAATTCCGTCTCACGCGGCTATGTTCACCGGCGAATATCCGACGACACACCAAACCCTGCAGGCACACCATCGGTTGGATAGCCGCATCAAAACTATTGCCACCCATTTGAGCAAGCACGGCTACAAAACAACCGGTTTCTGCAACAATCCGCTGGTTGGCATTTTAGACAATGGCTTGCGGCAAGGGTTCCAAACCTTTTACAATTATGGCGGCGCCGTCCCGTCGGTGCCCAAATCGTCATCAACCCTGCCGAAACCCATCAACGCCATCTGGGAATGGTACACCCAGCAATTGCGAAAATTATCGTATCCCATTCAAAATGCATTCGCCCATTCTGACTTTCTCTTTCAACTTTCGATGAACCCGATGTTTGTGCCGCTGTGGTCAAAACTGGCAAACTTTAAAGGGAATACAGCCCGCAGCCTGCAAGATACATTCAATTACCTGAAAGAAGAAACGCGCACCCACAACGACCGGCCACACTTCACATTTGTTAATTTGATGGAACCACATCTGCCGTACTCGCCGCCGGATACATTTGTGGACAAATATGCCCCCTACTTCAAAGAAGACCGGGAAGTGCGCGATTTTATGCGGAAATACAATTCGCAAGCGTTCCGCTGGCTATTGCCGCTGGAAGAACGCTGGAAAAAAATGGAATCGGCGGTACTGAACGATTTGTATGATGCCGAAGTTGCCTACCAAGACCACCTGCTCGCCCCGCTGCTTGAATTTTTAACCCGTGAAGATGTTGCCGAAAACACGCTCACCATTATCGCCGGCGACCACGGCGAGGGTCTCGGCGAGCACAGTTTTATGGGGCACTCTTTTGTGGCGTATCAAGAATTGGTACACGTGCCGTTGATGGTGAAATTCCCGAACAATGTTGCCGCCGGTGACCGCGTTGCCCAGCCGGTTTCTACCCGCCGCATTTTCCACACCGTGCTCGATGCCGCCGGGATTCAAGTGCACGAAACCGACACCCAACCGGCCACCGATGTAAAGCAACTGAATCTGCTGCGCACAGCACAGGGCAACGACCCTGAAAACGAACTCGTTTTCGCCGAAGCATACGCCCCGAACACTTTCCTATCGATGATGGAAACCCACACCCCACAACTGATAGAATCGTTCTACTGCCGGTTAAATCGGCGTGCAGTGGTTCAAAAAACCGAAAAACTGGTGCGAATTGACGGCGTTCAAGATGAACTGTTCGATTTGGCATCCGACCCGCACGAGTTGCACGATTTATCGGCAGAAGATACCGATACGGCCAAAAAATTAGCCGGAAAACTGGATGCATTTATGACCCAAGCGATTGCCCGCCGCCCCGATACATGGCAAACGCACCATTCACTCAATTTGGAAGAAGACGAAAACCTGATGAACCAGCTTCGTGGGCTGGGATACATCGAATGAGGCAACCATGATTGACCCAATTCTGTACACGTTTCATCTCGGTAACTTGCAAATCCCCATTCGCTGGTACGGGCTGTTAATCGTAACCGGTGCGGTCGCGGCATCCTTTTATGCGGCATGGTATGTTAAACGGCGCGGTCACAACCCCGATATCGTGTGGGATTCGCTGATATGGCTGTTGGTCAGCGGTATTCTCGGCGCGCGCATTTGGTATGTGCTGAACGATATTCTCGGTGGGAACACCCGCTATCTGCAAAACCCTGCAGAAATTCCGCAGATTTGGCACGGTGGGCTAAATATCCTCGGCGGCGTGGTCGTCGCGGCGCTGGTGGGCTGGTGGTACGCCAAAAAATACAACATCGATTTTTGGCTGCTGGCCGATGCTGCCGGCCCGGCGATGCTGTTGGGGCAAGCAATTGGACGCTGGGGCAATTTCATCAATCAAGAATTGTACGGCCCACCCACCAACCAACCGTGGGGCATCCCCATCGACGCCGCCCACCGCATCCCTCCGTGGACAGATTTGACCGCATTTCCGGTGGCGACAACCCGGTTCCACCCGACCTTTGCCTATGAAATGATTTGGAATTTGTTGTGCTGGGGAATTATGGTTTACTTGATTATCCGGCTGGGTAAACGGCTCAAACCGGGATATCTGATGTCGTATTGGCTGCTGGCTTCCGGTGTGGGTCGCACTTGGATTGAGT
>JANTHQ010000082.1 GCA_024762375.1 Anaerolineaceae bacterium | reverse complement strand
CGCCAAAAATTTTGGGCATCAATTGGCGGTTACCGCCGGGTTGGATTATGCCCGCGGCGATGCGGTGGTCATCATTGATGCCGACCTGCAAGACCCGCCGTCGGTCATTTTGCAAATGATTGACAAATGGAAAGAGGGATACGAAATTGTGTATGCCGTCCGCGCCGAGCGCAAAGGCGAAACGTGGTTCAAAGAATTTACGGCGAAACTATTTTACCGCATCATCTACCGTATCACCGATATTGACATCCCGCTGGATACCGGCGATTTCAGATTGATTGACCGCCGCGCGGTGGATACGCTGAAAAGTATGCGCGAGCGCCACCGATTCATTCGCGGAATGACCAGTTGGATTGGCTTTCGGCAAACGGGCGTCAAATATGTCCGCGAGGAACGTTTCGCCGGCGAAACACATTATCCGTTCCGCAAAATGTTTAAATTTGCGCTGGATGCTATCACGGGGTTTAGTTACCTGCCACTGCAAATGGCAACGTATGTCGGTTTTGCCATTGCCGGCATCAGTGCTATTGCGGCACTGGCGGTCATCTATGCGCGATTGTTTCTCACGTCGCAAGCTTTTTTCGGGCAGGCGACCACACTGGTTGCCGTGCTGTTTCTGGGTGGCATTCAACTCATCACACTGGGCATCATCGGTGAGTATTTGGGCCGAATTTACGATGAGGTGAAACAGCGTCCGCTGTATGTGGTGCGTGAAGCACAAGGATTTGAGGAAGATTAAAAAAAGGCGCTGTCGAGTTTGACAGCGCCTTTTGATTTTATTGAGGTGTGGGGGTTGTCCCCATTGAATTTGACTGTACCGTTGGCAGCACCAGCGGTTGCTGCTGAGCCTGTTGCTGCTGCAATAGCGGGTCGGGCGGGGCATCTGCCGCAACCCAGTTGTCTTGAATGTCGGCTGTGGTTCGAGCATCTTTCAGCCAGTCATTGTATGCTTTGGTTTGCACGGCAGAAAGGTATCGCTGGTCGAGTTCATGTTCGCCGCGTTCCATCACCTGTAAAATGTGCCAGCCAAATTGCGACTGAATCGGGTCGCTGATGGCGCCAACGGGCAAACTGAATGCCGCCTCGTCAAACGCAGGAACCATCACCCCCTGCGGGAACCAGCCCAAATCGCCGCCATCGGGTGCGGTGGTTGTATCTTTTGAAACTTCTTTGGCAACAGCCGCAAAATCTTCCCCGGCATCCAAACGTTCTTTCACCTTTTTGGCTTCCTCTTCGGTGTCAACCATAATGTGGCGAGCATGGGCTTGCAAGCCGGTGGTATCGGCTTCTGCCATAATGGCTTCTCGCACTTTTTGCCGAATCAACTGCCGTCGGACCACCTCGCGCAATTCGGCGGGGCTCATCCCCGAACTTTGCTGAACTTTTGCTTCCCAATCGGCGCGCGCTTTTGCCAGGGCATCGCCGCTGATAACGTTGATGGTCGGTGTGGGGCGCACGGCTGTCGGGGTGATGGCGGTTGTGGTGGACAATGTTGGAGTGGGCGTGAACATCGCGGCGGTTGCCGTGGCGTTCTGCCGAGCGGTCACAGTTTCTTGTGCAGAAGGTTCGGTGAAACCACCGGCGCGCGCAGCAGCAATCCGGTCATACGTCGCCGAAACATCTGCATCGGTGACCGTGATGCCGCGTTTTTCCGCTTCCTGCATGGTCAACTGCTCTTCAATCATCTCATCCAGCACCTGCCGGTCGAGGTTGATTCGCTGCGAATAGAGTTGGTTCAACTGCTGGTCGGTTTGGTCTTTAAAGGATTTCAACAAATCCGGTGAATCTTTGAATGTGTCTGCAAACTGCTGGTACTGCTGTTGAATGAGCTGCATCTGCTCATCGAGCAAATCACGCTCATATAGCACGCGCTTTTGATAATCTTGCCGTGTGATTTTTGCACCGTTCACAACCGCTATCGGTTGTCTGGGCGTAAAATAGTAAGTTTGCAACAAACCCCACGCCAAAATCACCACAATCACTGCGCCCAGCGCGCCCAAAGCCATCAGGATTCTGCGTCGCTCTTCGGCCTCGCGTTTATTACGGGCGATGTGTTTTCGGTTTACAAACGAGGAAGGTGTTTTTTTTGCCATATTGTTCTCCAAAGAAGACGCGGGCAACCGTCAGGGCCACCCGCGTTATTTCTTTATCAATTGTAATGACGGAGATGACTTACCGCCGGTTAAAGCCGGAAATTCGGACGTGTGCAGTTGTGTAGGGCAACAATGCCATAAAACGTGCTCGTTTGATGGCTGTGGCCAATTGGCGTTGATGCTTGGCACAGGTTCCGGTTTTGTGTCGGCCACGGATAGACCCGTTGGGCATAATGTATCGCTTCAGGGTATCGACATCTTTCCAGTCGATGTATTTTACGTGGTCAACACAAAAAGAACATACTTTTCGTCGCCGCACGTAACGGCGGTTATTTCTTCGTTGTTCAGCCATTTTTACCTCTTTTGCTAGCTGTATTCTTCCACTGATAACAAGGGTTCCGTCAGCGATTCCTCGTCCGAGCCATTAGTGTTGTGATGGTTCGGGTTACGGTCTAAAATTGTCACTTCGTTGGCAACCACATCGGTGCGATATTGCCGCTGGCCTGCCTCGGTATCCCAATGGCGGGTTTGCAAGCGGCCCTCAACATAAACCTGACAACCTTTGTAAAGAAAATCGGCACAAATTTCTGCCAAATTTCCCCATGCCACCACATTAAACCATTCTGTTTCTTCGCGGCGCTGGCCTTTGGAATCTGTCCAACGGCGGCTAACGGCCACGCTGAAGGATGTGACGGGTTTCCCTGCGGATGTAAACCGGAGCTCCGGCTCACGGCCTACATTTCCAATTATCATTACTTTGTTTAGCCCGCGACTCATAAGTTTCTATTCAACCTTTGTGTGCGTTCTCTATTTCTCGATTCCAAAAAAACTATTCGTCTTCTGTTTCAGTAACGGCTTCCGGGGCGACTTCTTCAGCAGCAACCGGCGTTTCGGCTTCTTCAACCATAACTTCTTCCGGTACTTCTGCTTCTGCCTCGGCGACGCTTTCAGCTTTCAGTGTCATAAATCGCAAGATGTTTTCATCCAACTTCAAGTTGAATTCAAACGTGCCCAACGCCGATGGTTCCATGCCAAAATTGAAGAGCACATACGACCCTTCTAACTGGTCATCGATAGCGTAGGCAAGCTTGCGCCGCCCCCAGATGGTCACTTTAGCCACATCGCCACCATTTGCTTTGATGAGTTCCGATGTTTTTTCGGCTTCTGCGGCAACAGCTTTTTCATCCAGCGTGGGATGAAAAATCACCATCATTTCGTAAGTACGCATTTTCCGAACCTCCTTTCCTATGGTCTATGGCGTTTACGCTCGGTAAACGCAGAAAAGTTGGCTTCCACAATGTGAAAACGCAACGTCCGCTAATATAACACAGGCGCGACATAATCGCAAAACCGGCGAAAGAAAACTACCCCGCCGAGCCATCCACGCCGAGTTCCGCCGCGATACCCTGCATTGCCGCCAGTACCCGCCCGACATGCTCCCACAAATCCACGCCCAAATCCGCCGCGCCCTGCTCGATGTCATCGCGGTTGACTCCGGCAGCAAATTGTTTCGCCTTCCACTTCTTTTTCACCGATTTTACTTTCACATCCCGAATGTCTTTCGACGGGCGCACATACGCCACCGCCTGAATCAACCCGGTCAGTTCATCCACGGCGAAGAGGGTTTTTTCCAGCAAACTGTCCCGCGTCACGCCCGTCACTTCGGTGGCGTGCGACAGAATCGCGCGGATGATAGTTTCATCCACCCCGCGCGCCCGCAAAATCGGCGCGCCGGTGTTCGGGTGACCATTTTCGCCAACCTCCGGGTTTTGCTCATAATCGAAATCGTGCAACAACCCGACCACGCCCCACAGTTCTTCATCTTCCCCAAAATAGCGCGCATACGCCCGCATTGCCGCTTCAACCGCCAGCATATGCCGCCGCAGCGATTCGCTTTCGGTAAATTCGCACACGATATTCCAAGCTTCGTCTCGGTTCATGACAATTTCCTTTCAGGGTTGCAAAGTTGCAGAGTTGCACAAAGCTTTCAGCGGTCAGCCATCAGCCAATCTCCAATAACCAATCTCCAATCAAATCAATGTCTCAATCACCCGCCGCACCGAATCGACATCCGCCGCGACTTTGACCGGCGCATTCGCCAGCCGGGCGTTTTCCCATTCTCCGGTGTGATATGCCACCGTCGCGCCGGGGTCTTTCAGCAAATTGCCCGTCAAAATGCTGACCACCGTTTCATCGGGATGAATGACGCCCGCGCGCACCAGTTTTCGCGTGCCAGCCACCGATGCCGCCGAAGCCGGTTCGCAGCCGATGCCCGCGCCGTCCACCATTGCTTTCGCGTCCATAATCTCATCATCCGTCACCGATTCGACCAGCCCGTCCGTCCATTCCAGCGCACGGATGGCACGCTCGTAACTCACCGGATTGCCGATGCGAATTGCGGTGGCAATCGTTTCGGCTTTCACGGTGATATGCTCGCGGAAATCGGTTTTGTAGCTACGATAGAACGGGCTCGCCCCCGCCGCCTGAATGGACGCGATGCGCGGCAGTTTGCGGATGAGGCCGAGTTCTTTCGCCTCGAACAGCGCTTTGCCGAAAGCGGAGGTGTTGCCCAAGTTCCCGGCGGGCAGCACAATCCAATCGGGCGGATTCCACTGGAAACCCTGCAAAATTTCAAACACGATCGCTTTCTGCCCTTCCAGCCGGAACGGGTTGAGCGAATTGAGCAGATAGACGCCCAATTCGTTGCATACCTTTTCGACCAGCGTCATCGCGTCATCGAAATCGCCGTCAATTTGCAGGGTTTTCGCGCCGTATGCCAGCGCCTGCGACAGTTTGCCCGCCGCAATTTTCCCCGCCGGAATGAAAACCAGCGCGGGCATACCCGCCATCGCCGCGTATGCCGCCAGCGACGCGGAGGTGTTGCCGGTGGAGGCGCACGCCACTGCCCGAGCGCCCATCAATTTCGCCTGTGTTGTGCCGACAGTCATCCCCCGGTCTTTGAATGAACCGGTGGGATTTTCGCCTTCGTGTTTGGCGAAAAATTCGGTCACGCCGGTATATTCCGAAAGGCGCGGGTGGCGGTAAAGCGCGGTGTTCCCTTCGCGGCGGCTGACGATGTCGCCGGCATTGACGGGCAGAACCAGCTCGCGGTAGCGCCACACACCGCTGGTGGTGGTCGGCACATCGTGCGGGCCGGGCGCGCCGCCGAGCCGCCCATCAAACAGCCCGCGCGAAACCAGCGGGCGGAGTGCGTCCAAATCGTGGTGTACATCCAACAACCCGCCGCAATCGCAGCGATAGCGCACGTCATCGGCGGGATATTCGGTTTGGCAGGTGAGACATTTCAGGGTGATGGTCATGATACTGTTCCAAGTTGGTAGTTTACCCTCCCCCTGCCCCTCCCTAAAAGGGAGGGGGGAAATTCCCTCCCCCTTTGAGGGGGAGGGTCAGGGAGGGGGTTTCATCTTTTAATTTTTAATTGCTGAATCTCCATCCACTGTTCCGCCGTGTTGAGCGTTCCCCAGCGGAAGCGTCCCCACGGCGCGGCAACCATAAATTGATTATCGAGCCACATTACAAACCCCAGCGGGCCGGAGATGGTGCAGTCACAGTCCAAAAACGATTGCCCGTCTATCATAAACCGAACCCCGTTTTTTTGCCAGTGGATGGTGTAGGTGTGCCAGTCGGTCATCGGGGTGGAAATTTCGCGCTCGCAGATGTGCGCCGCCCGTTGACCGGCCCGCCACAGCCGCCACCGCAGAGCGGGAATATTCATCAGTGGCACGGCCACCGGCGCAAGCGGGAGCAGGGCGGCAAATTGCGGGCGCAGCGCGTCAATGGTGGCGGCCTTCCAGCCGAAACCGGGCACGCCCGCCGCCAACGGCATATTCGATGGCGGGGAACCGAAAAAGAACCAGACAGCACGCGGCAGGGCAGGCATACGCGCACCAGTCATCAAAAACGGGTCATTCCAAAACCCGAAACCTGCCGTGCCGCGCAATTCTTCCGCCGGGTGCGAAAACCGCGCCCGCACCGTCAGCGACAGCGGCGGGCGGTGCAAAAATTTTCGGCGGGGCAGGTGTTGGTAGTCGTCAATTTGGGCGTTGCTGTATTGTCCGGCGGTCGCGCCGTGCAGTGCGAATCGCAGGGTGTCACCGTTGCGCAACAATTTTCCCGCGTTGCGTTCGATTCGGTTCAGGGTTTCAGGTTTCAGGTTCAAAGTTTTTTAGCCACCGGCTGAAAGCTGTTGGCTATCAGCTTTTTTACACCATAAAAATCATCGCCACACCGCCGAGCGCAATTACCGTGCCGAACACCGCGCGAAAACCGACTCTATCGTGCATAAAAAAGTGGGCGATGGGCAGAATCAGCACCGGCGAAAGCGCCATCAGTGTGCTGGCGATGCCCACCGGCGCGAGATGTACCGCCACCAGCGACAGCCACACGCCGATGAACGGCCCGACCACCGAGCCGCCCGCAATGGCAAACAGCGCTTTTCGCTTTTGGAACACAACCAGCGTGTTGCGCAATTTTCCGCGCAATGCGGTAAATGTCCAAATCACAATCACCGCGGCTGCCATCCGGATGAGCACGCCCGACAGCACCGGAAAATCGCCCGCCAAACCATATTTGGCGGCAATCAGCCCGATGGATTGCCCGAATGCACCCCCCAGCCCCGCCAAAATCCCCAGCGTGCGATTCCGCGAGTTTTGCCACACGCCCGCTTTCGGCGATTCCAGCACCACCCACGCCACGCCGCTCACGGTAACAGCAATCGCCAGCAATTGCAGCGCACCGAGCGTTTCGCCGAGAAAAATCCACGCCAAAAATGTGGAAATAACCGGCACGAGCGCCATCATCAGCATTGAAATGCGCGGCCCAATCATCACATACGCTTGAAATAAAAATGCGTCGCCGATGACCAGCCCGATGATGCCTGAAATACCAAGCCAGAGATAGCGTTCCGATTCAACCCCAACGGGGAAAAAACTTCCCAACATGAAATAGTGGGTGATGGACAAAAAGATGACCGCCAGCAGCAACCGGCTGCGGTTGACAATGACCGATCCCACTTCTCGCCCGCCAATGGTGAAAAACACGGCGGTGAATGTCCACATTAATGATGTTGCCAGCGCTGCCAGTTCGCCCATAGTGCCCTCGATGAATGTTGGATAGCGCGCATTCTATCACACATTCAATGGGGTGTCCACTTGTAAACACGGCAAAAATAGGGTAGCATGGAGAAAACGCCGATGTATGGAAAAACACGATGCCCAAAACCGATT
>JANTHQ010000081.1 GCA_024762375.1 Anaerolineaceae bacterium | reverse complement strand
TCGGCGTGAATCTGGCGGATTTGGCGAATGCCTATTTGGTGCAGGATATGCACTTCGGCGCGATAAAAGGTTATGTCAACTGGGCGACAGTCGAACCGCAAGCGGGGGAATTTCGCTGGGTTGACCCCGACAACGTGCTGAAAGCCGCCGACGGCGCGGGCGCGGAAGTTTTATTGCGGGTTCACGGCACACCCGAATGGGCACGTCCGCCAAATTCCGCCGAAAGCCATCCCCCCACCGACCCCACCGATTTTGCTCGGTTTCTGTCGGTGCTGGCGACTCGCTATCGAGGGCGGGTGGCGGCATACGAAATTTGGAACGAGCCCAATCTGGGGTACGAGTGGGGCAATCAACCACCCGACCCCGCCGCCTATACCACGCTGCTGAAGGTGGCATATCGCGCCATTAAAACCGCCGACCCCGCCGCGCTGGTCATTTCGGGCGGGCTGGCGCCCACCTCCGGCGATGATTTTCCCGCCGCGATGAGCGATTTGGATTTTTTGGCGGGCATGTACGCCGCCGGCGCGCGCGGCAATTTCGATGCGCTGGGAAGTCACATTTACACGTTCGGGCAGTCGCCGGATGCGGTTTCTGCCAACCCTGCCGACATCACTTTCCGGCGGGTGGTGCATCAGCACGAAATTATGCTGGCACACGATGACACGTCGCCGGTGTGGGTGACCGAAATGGGCTGGAATATCGCCACCCACTGGGATATGGGCACAGACCATCGCTGGGGAGTTTCGGAATTGCAGCAAGCGGAATATCTGACGCGGGCATACGGCAAAATTCGCGCCGAAATGCCGTGGATTTCCGCCGCGTTTCTGTTCAATCTCGATTTCAGCGCTGCGCCGTGGTATTCCGCTGCCAATCCGATGCGCTGGTATGCCATTCTCAACCCCGACCGCACGCCCCGCCCGGCGATGGTTCAATTGAGAATGAATAATGAGTAATGAACAAAATTGCACGCGGATGAAAATCACGAATGGCACAAATGGACGAATTTCACGAAAAGACGAAAAATAGTCCACAGATAGACACAGATATTCATAGAAAACCTGAATTCGGAGTTGTTCTCGAAAAGAGAAAACGCAGTGATTTTGCAGAAACTTTTGGATTGTCATTCCCACGAAAACAGGAATCCATACATTTTCGCTGTGGATTCCGGACAATTCGTTGCACGAATTTCCGGAATGACAAAAACTCCAAACCGACGTTAGAAACGTTAAAAATCAGTGTTTATCTGTGTCCATCTGTGGACCGAGAAATCTTATCCCAAATTGAGATTTTCAATATTCTTCCATTCGTGTCAATCGTAATAACCTCAAAAGGAGTTGCTGAACGCTGATTGCTGACAGCTGAAAATCATCATGCGAATTGTCATCAAATTTGGCACAAATGTTATCGCCAGCCCGGAAGGAACCATCAACAAACCGCGCCTGCTGGAGATGGTGCGGCAAATTGCCACCCTGCACCGCGAAGGGCATCAGGTGGCGCTGGTATCGTCCGGCGCGATTTTTGTCGGGCGGCAGAATGCCCCCGCCCTGCCCCAGCGAAAAGACATCCCATTCAAACAAATGCTCGCCGCCATCGGGCAGGTGAAACTGCTCAACATTTACGAGCGGCTGTTTGATATTTACGGTATCACCATCGCGCAAGCGTTGCTCACCCGCAGCGATTTGAGCAATCGCGCCCGCTATCTAAACGCGCGAAACACGTTCAACCTGCTGCTGGACACACACGCCATTCCGGTGGTGAATGAAAATGATGTGGTCGGGGTGGAGGAAATCAAAATCGGCGATAACGATAATTTATCGGCGCTGGTGGCAAATTTGATTGATGCCGACCGGCTCATCATTCTCACCGACCAGCGCGGGCTGTTCACCGCCGACCCGCGCCACAATGCCGACGCGGAACTGATTGCGGAAGTATCCGCCATTACCGATGATATCCACGCGCTGGCGGGCGGCACCGACAGCGAGATGGGTGTCGGCGGGATGAGCACCAAAATTCAGGCGGCGCAGCTGGCAACCCGCTCCGGCGTGGAAACGATTATCGCTTCCGGGCACGAGCCGGATGTGCTGGTGCGGCTGGTACTGCACAACGAAAGTTTGGGCACACGTTTCCCGGCGAAAATATCGCACGTGGAAAGCCGAAAACGGTGGATTTTGGCAGAACCCGTTGCCGGGACGGTGGTAGTGGATACCGGCGCGGCAAAAGCGGTCACACGCGGCAATCGCAGTTTATTGCCGGCGGGTATCAGCGCTGTGCGCGGCGATTTTCCGCGTGGGGCGACCGTCGCCATTGTTGATGAGCAAGGCAAAAAACGCGGACGCGGTATCGCAAATTACAAATCGGCGGACATTGCCGCTATTTCCGGCCGGCAATCGGATGAAATCGAAACGATTTTAGGGTATAATTACGGGGATACGGTGATTCATCGGGATAATCTGGTGGTGATATAAACCAACGCCATAGAAAGGACGGCGCAATGCCCCCCAAGCAGGCCACTCAACTTGGAATAATGTTTCGGCGCGAACACCCGCCCGAATTACTGCCGGAGTTCGCCCGCCGGGCCGAAACCGCAGGGTTTGACGAACTTTGGATAACGGAAGACTGTTTTTATCCCGGCGGAATTGCCGCTGCCGCCACCGCGCTGGCGTCCACCAAATCCATTTCGGTGGGGATTGGGATTATGGCGGCAGTGGCGCGCAACCCGGCCTACACGGCGATGGAGATTGCAACGCTCGCGCGGATTTATCCCGGACGGGTGCTGCCCGGCATTGGACACGGAATGGCGGGCTGGATGAAACAGATCGGCGCATTTCCACGCTCCCAACTGGCCGCGCTGGAAGATACCACACAAGTGGTGCGGCGGCTGCTCGCCGGCGAACGATTTTCCTTCCACGGAAAACACGTAACGATTGATGATGCAGCGCTGGTTTCCCCGCCGGAGCAGGTTCCCCCCATTTCGCTCGGCGTGCGCGGGCCAAAATCACTGCGGCTCTCCGGCCGGGTGGCGGACGGCACAATTCTTGCCGAATTTGCCGCACCGGCATACGTGTCGTGGGTGCGCTCGCAGATTGCGCTGGGGCAAGCCGAGGCCGGCCACACCCGTCCGCACCGGTTGACCGTTTTTCAATTTGCGTCTGCCGCACCGATTGCTGATGCTCGCCGCGAATTGCGTCCGTTGACCGCGCAAACAATGGCGACCGGCTTTATTGATGCCCAACTCGCGCCGATGGGCATTCTGCCGGATGTACAGCATCTACTGAAAAAGGGTGGCATACCACAGCTTGAATCGGAGATGCAGGACGCGTGGATCGATGCGCTGACGATCGCCGGAACACCCGAACATTGGCGGAAAGCCCTACAACGATTGGCGGATGCGGGTGCGGATTCCGTCGTTCTGGTTCCCTTGCCGGAAAGGGGGCTGGATGAAATTGAACGTTTTGCACGGCACTTACCCCAAAAATAACCGCTATCAAATATCGGAAATGTACGCAAAGGAGATGCTATGAATGAAGAAATCACGATCCTGGGAAAACAAGCAAAACTCGCCGTCCGACGGCTGTCACAGTTGAGCAATCCTCAGCGGAATGCCGGGTTGTTTGCAATTGCGAAAATGATTCGGGCGCGCAAACAAGATATTCTGGCGGCAAATGCTGAAGATTTGCACGCCGGCGCAGAAGCAGGGCTGAGCGAGAGCCTGCTCGACCGGTTGCGACTCACGTCGGAACGGTTGGACGACATCGCCAACGGGGTGGAAAAAGTTGCATCACTGCCCGACCCCATCGGCGAGGAATTTGACAGCCGCGTGCTGGATAACGGTTTGCGGCTCAGCAAACGGCGCATCCCCATCGGCGTGATTGGCGTGATTTACGAAGCCCGCCCCAACGTCACCGCCGACATCGCCGCGCTGTGCATCAAAAGCGGTAATGCCGCCATTCTGCGGGGTGGAAAAGAGGCGCGCCGCTCCAACCGTGCGCTGGCGGATGTGGTCGCTGCCGGTTGCGCCGATGCGGGGCTGCCCGCCAATTCGGTGCAGTTGGTACATTCCACCGACCGCAATCTGGTGCGAGAGTTGCTCCGCGCCGATGATTATATTGATATGATTATCCCGCGTGGCGGCGCAGGCTTGCACCGGTTCGCGGTTGAAAACGCCACCATTCCCGTCATCACCGGCGGCATGGGGGTGGTTCACATTTATGTGGATAAAGCCGCTGACCCCGCCAAAGTTGTGCCGATTGTGATGAATGCCAAAACTCAGCGCCCCAGTGTGTGCAACGCGATGGACACCCTGCTCATTCATCGGGATGTTGCGGCGACAATTCTGCCCGTGGTGGCGCAATCGCTCACCGAAGCCGGGGTGAAGTTGCGCTGTGGCCCGCGTGCCTTCGACCTGCTTTCCGGCGATTTTCCCGTTCACCCCGCCGAAGACGAAGATTTCGACACCGAATTTATGGCGCTCATCGCCGCCATCAAAGTGGTGGACAGTCTGGACGATGCGCTCGACCATATTTTCGAGCACAGCACCAAACATTCCGAAGCCATCATCACCGAAGATTATGCTGCCGCCACCCGCTTTGTGAACGAATTGGATTCGGCGGCGGTGTTTGTGAACGCCAGCACCCGCTTCAACGATGGCGGGCAATTCGGGCTGGGGGCAGAAGTCGCCATCAGCACCCAGCGGCTGCACGCTCGCGGCCCAATGGGCCTCAAAGAATTGACCACCTACAAATGGGTGGTCTTGGGCAGCGGGCAAGTTCGCCCATAGGTTAATTGGAGATTGGTTAATTGGAGATTGGGAAAACCAATAACCAATCTCCAATCTCCATTATTTATTTGTGCAGATTACCTGCCGCGATGAACGATAATCCGTTTTCGGTGAGCGCCTGTGCTGTTTTGTTGACGGCATCAATCTTGTCCATAAAGTTCAGCATCAGCGCGTCCCAATCGCCGCTGGCGATGACTTCCTCCTTGTCGCGGAAATAGTCCAAAATGTCGGATGGGTGCTCGCGAGTTTGGTCAATCTCCGGGTCGCCACCTTCGTGTTTCGCCGAAATGTTTGCCACGTGGTCGGCCAGTTCCACCAGTTCATCCCGGCGGTTGTACGGCTGAATGACGATGCTTTTGAACGTCTCGGTGATATGGTGCTCGAACCGGACGACATCTTCAAAACCCAAATCTTTGCGGAATTGCGCTGTCAATTCGATGGTTTGGTTGTTGACCGAATTGCTCCAGTTGAAGCCAATCAGCGGCGACGTGCCATCATCGCGGGCGAACAATTTCGCGCCGATGAGCGTCCACAGCGCGGCATACGGGTTGTCATTTCCCATATACACCGAAATCTTAAATTCGTTGTTCACCCCCAGCCGGTGCAACAGATACCCCAGCAGTACCGTGCCGGGATTGATGTTCAGCACCTGCCGGATGCCATAATTGGTGTAATAGTATAAAAATTCATCGAGCCATTTCAGCGCATGGTCGTTCGGCTGCCCCACCCCGCCGAAATAGCCGGTGATGGTTTCCGGTCCGCCGAGGTGGATATTTGAGCCGTCCGTGCCTTTGGTGTCCAGCGTCTCCACATAATTTGCGCCGATTATCTGCATCGCGGCGGCGAAAGCCACCAAATCGCCGTCGGCTTCCTGCTCTTTCATCTTTCGCACGCGGATGAACCGTCCGGGCATCAGCATTTGCTCGGCAATGGCGCGTTTTGCGGCTTCGATGACATACGGAAAATACTGCGCGGCGCTCACCTCCAGCGTCACGGCAAAATCATCGGCAAAAGTCATCTCGTCCGCTTTGTCGCCCAGCACTTTTCGGCGGTAATCTGCCACGCTGATGAACGCCCCTTTGTCGCGCTGTTCGGCGAGCCATTCCAAATCTTTCACGTATTCGGGCTTTATTTCTGCCACTTTCGCCATCAGGTTTTCAAACTTGCTCGCTTCGGCAGCTTTTTGGTTGATTTCTTCCGGCGTGCCGTATTTTTCCACAACCGCCAGAAAATCGTTCATCACCTGCATATCGGGATTCAGCAGCACGGCATTGATTGCCGCCAGCCGGTCAGCAGAAATTTCCAGTTTTTTGCGCAAATCAGTCATTAAAATGTCTCCTCATCCTTCAAAATTTGGGTTAATTCTTCGTACTCTTCATCTTTAATACCGAAATAATTTTTCGGTTCGGGGAACGATTTTTCTTTCACTTCGCTGACATATTGCTTCAGCCCGTTCAAAATGACTTCCCCGGCGTTGCCATAAACTTTTGCCATCCGCGGGGTAAATTTCGGATACAGCCCGAACAAATCGTGGTAAATGAGCAGTTGCCCGTGGGCATACGGCCCCGAGCCGAGACTGATGATGATGCAGTTTTCGGCTCTTTCGGTGATTATCTGGCATACACGGTCGGGAACCAGTTCCAGCAAAATGGCGAACGCGCCCGCTTCTTCGATGGCTTTCGCGTCATCGATGATTTTTTTGGCGTGCATCGCCGATTTGCCCTGCAAGCGGAAGCCGCCCAGCGCGCCCGCGCTCTGCGGGGTGAGCCCCAAATGCCCCATTGCCGGGATACCGGCGGCGGTAATGGCAGCGATGCGGTCTGCCATTTCGACGCCGCCTTCCAATTTGATGGCATCGCAGCCGGTTTCGGCCATAAAACGCCCGGCGTTGCGCACGGCTGTTTCCGGGCTGGGCTGGTAGCTCATATACGGCATATCGCCGATGAGCCAGGCGTTCGGTGTGCCGCGCCGCACGGCTTGGGTGTGGCGAATCATATCGTCCATCGTGACGGGCAGTGTGCTATCATACCCCAGCATCGTCATCCCCAAACTGTCGCCCACCAGCACGATTTCGACACCCGCTTCTTCCTGAAAATACGCGGTGGGATAATCATAACAGGTGAGCATCGTCAGCGGTTCACCGGCATCCACTTTTTTGAACAGATACGGCAGGGTTACTTTCTTTCGGTCAGACATTTTTTCCTCCAATGGTTAAGGTTAATGGTTTCAGGTTTCAAGTTTCAGGTTCAAAGTTTCAGAGGTATGGAGCAAGAAGTATGGTGTATGGGCGTTCCCCCTGCTTCTTGCTCCGTGCCCCATATCTCACATTGCTTGCAGCAGCCGATAGAGCGTGCGGCGGGCGAGCACGTCGCCACTGATGATGCCGATGACACCCGCATCGCTGACGACCGGCATCGCCGAAATTTCAAAATGTTCCAATCGTTGCACCACGTCCAAAATGCTGTCATCGGGTGCGGCGGTGATGACATCGGCGGTCATGATTTCGGTGATGGGGGTATCGCCCGGCGCATCGGCGGAGGCGGCAGCGGCGATATTCCAATTTGTGACCTCCCCGACC